>JBCCSR010001193.1:0-2283 GCA_039199865.1 Bacteroidota bacterium | reverse complement strand
TCTCTACCGCGCTATCGGTAAAAGAGATCAGTTACCAAACCGGATTTGAAGAGCCAGCGAATATGGTCAAATTTTTCAAAAAGAATACTGGCATCACCCCACTCAAGTTTAGACAGTAATTTCAAGCTGTCGGTTACACTTTTACTATTTTTGTTTTCACATTGATAATGATAGGTCTGCTGAATCAGCCTAAATTTGTGGTATTGATTGATTCAAAAATTCAAAACAAAATATCATGAAATTTAACTTTTCAGCCCTCTTTGTATCCGCATTGTTAATGGCCAGTTGTAGCAGTACTCAGTCCGTATTGGAAGTGACGAGTTTTAAAACCAAATCAACTGCCAATACTACCGCTTTCAACCGATTGGATGCAGAGGTAGAAAGCAATTTTACCAGCAAACAAAAAGGATTTGTCAAGCGTCAAAGTGGAGTCAATGAAAATGGCGAGTACGTTGTTTTGGTGTACTGGGAGACGCTAGTAGATGCGGAAGCATCGATGAAAAAATTTATGGCCGATCCGTCCGTAGCCAATTATGCTTCCATGATCGATGCCTCCACCATGAAGATGGCACGCTACACCATTGAAGACCAATTTAAGGCAGCGAATAGTGACTTTGTGGAGCTAATGTCATTTGATACTAAAGCCGGGACTCAGCTGGATAATTTTAATGCAACCAACAAGCGAGTCGAAACGACATTCACCAATAAACAAAAAGGTTTTCTCCAACGCATTACGGGCATCAACGAAGATGGAAAACAAGTCGTTGCTGTCTATTGGGACAACAAAGACAATTCTGATGTGGCATTGCAACCCTTTATGGAAAACGCAGTGGCGAAGGAATTTATGGGGATGATGAATCCATCCTCAATCCAAATGGGACGTTATCAAACACTTCATTCACTAAAAAACAATACAATGGAATTATCAAAAAAAGACAAAGTCGTCGCTTTATTGAATAGCTTTAATACGGGTGATCAAACCCCAATCAGTTATATCAATCCGACCAAATACATCCAACATAATCTGGCGGTGGCCGATGGTTTACAAGGTTTTGGAGAAGTCATGCAACATGCCCCGCCACAAGGATTTAAAGCCAACGTGGTTCGTGCTTTTGAAGATGGCGATTACGTGTTTACCCACACCGAGTATGACTTTTTTGGTCCCAAAGCTGGCTTTGATGTCTTCCGTTTTGAAGATGGAAAAATTGTAGAACACTGGGATAATCTACTCGAAGTTCAACAACCCAACCCCAGTGGTCGAACTCAGTTCGATGGTGCTACCGAAATTACCGACCTCGACCAGACCGAAGCCAACAAAGCAAAAATTCGAGCGTTTATCGACCAAGTATTATTGAACCATCAAATGGATCAGTTGACCACTTACATCAATTCTGAAAAGTACATCCAACACAATCCGGCCGTTGCTGATGGCTTGGATGGTTTTGGAGCGGCCATGAAGTATTTTGCTGAAAATGGCTTAGTGATGGAGTATACCAAATTGCATAAAGTCTTGGGGCAGGGCAACTTCGTTTTGGCCCTGAGTGAGGGCAAATTTGGAAAAGGAGAGCAGACTGCTTTTTACGATTTATTTAGACTAGAGGAGGGAAAAATTGTGGAGCACTGGGATGTCATTGCACCGATTCCACCTCAGTCAGAATGGAAAAATGACAACGGAAAGTTTTAGATAAAAGTCCAAACAGGAATCAATTCATTCACCCGGAGAGGGAATATTGGTCAAGGCTGATATTCCCTACTTCCAACAAACAGATCATCATGATGAATATTGCACAGCAGCGGCAGATAGAACACACGATAGCTCAGCTTTACAACGATGCCAAATACGATCGTGTCAGAATGGCAAAAGCAATGACGAGCAGTCTATTTAGAGCCATACAACCTGCCGATTTTCACAATGTTTATTTGTCCATTTCCAAAAAGCAAGGAGAGGATTTAAGTCGCCTGGTACAAGACGCAAACATCAAAAATATTGTAGAATTTGGTACCTCATTTGGCATCTCTACTTTGTTTTTGGCCCTGGGCGCCATCGCTACCAAAGGCCACATCATCACCACAGAGTTAATTCCATCCAAAGCGGAGCGAGCCGTTGAAAATTTTAGAACGGCGGGCGTTGATGATTTAATTGAGGTCAGGGTAGGAGATGCAATGGAGACCTTGAGTGCCCATCGAGCCCCCATCGATTTATTGTTTTTAGATGGGTGGAAAGATTTGTACTTGCCCCTTTTTCGAATGCTAGAGCCCAATTTTCATGGCAAAACATTGATC
>JBCCSR010001192.1:0-2287 GCA_039199865.1 Bacteroidota bacterium | reverse complement strand
GGCTTCTATCCAATTCATATCGACTTCAAAAGAAGCGAGTAATCCGGTCCACCTTTGCTTTAATCTTTGTTTGCGTTCCATTTTTTAAGATTGACCTAACGAAACAAATCTTTTGAATTGGTCTGTCCTCGCTTGATTCGTTCCACTAATTTTAGAGCTCTATTGATTCGAGTATCGCTTTGTTTGGCCCGATCAATGTAGTGAATAATACTCCGTTTTTTGCCATCGCTGAGTCGTTCAAATTGTTCCAAGCCTTGCGGATCGGTCTCCAAGACTACCTGCAACTCTTGGGGTACTTTTGCTTGGTATTGGCTTCGGTCTTGATCGATTTTCAATTCCAATTCCTCCCCAAATGTAATATTGAGCTGCTGCCTACTTTTTTTGCCCAACATAATGTAATAACCAATGGCATTGCTTCGAAGCAGTGCGCAATGTAAAGGCGGGCGTCCCTTTACCACACAGACAATTCGTTTGCCAAATTCCTGAAGTATTTGTTGAGCTACTGCTTCTGGAATAGGAAGGTAATGGCTACTTGCCCCCGATTTGGCAACGCGAAGTTTTAATTGGACAGACATCGTCTTTTTTTCCTGTTGAACAAAATCACTGGCTAGATCTTTTCCAGTTTCTTCTAAACGTGGCTTAACAATTGCTTCCGCAAGACCTTCGCTCGCTTATCTGGCCCATCATGACTCCAACCGGGAGCATAAAAAATGTATTTCAGCTTATCCGACCATTTTTTCGCCCGCTTCACATCTCGCCAGATAGACTGATATTCATGCGTCGCAACGTGCAATGGAGCGGTAGAACGAATGTTCTCCGTCAAACCATAAACGGGAGGATCAAAATCTTTCTCTTCCGAGAAAGTGCCCAGCCAACGATCCCATAAAATCAATACGCCCGCGTGATTACAATCCAGATAACGAATATTAGAGGCATGATGGACCCGATGATGAGAAGGCGTATTGAAAATATATTCCAAGGGAGGGGGCATTTTCCTGACCAACTCCGTATGGACCCAAAATTGATAAATCAAATTGATCGACATCACCGTAAATACCATCAACACATCAAAGCCCAGCAGTGGGATCCACATCCAAAAGAAAAATTTGTGTAAGCGCTCCCCTACCCCTTGACGCAAAGCCGTTCCGTAATTCATCCGAATGGCCGAATGATGGGGAACATGCCCCGCCCAAAACAAGCGGACTTCATGATTGGATCGGTGAAAACAATAATAGGTAAAATCATCTACAAAAAACAAAACCACCCAAGCCCACCATTGCCGATCTACTACATCGCGCAGAGGACTCCACTCGTGCAATTGATAAAAGGCCATAAAAGCCAGCATTTTGGGCACAAATTCGACCACTCCTGTCAACAACAACATCCAAAAGGAGGCCTGGGTATCTTTTTTCAAATACAAATCCAGTTGGTGCTTCCGATCAAGATAAAATTCTGCGGCTACCACGGCAAAAAAGAGTGGAAGCACAAGAATCGTCAAATTGTCTTTGAGCATTTCCTGGATGAAAGGAGAAAAATCCATCTATTCTTCTTTTTGTCAGTGAATGACTAATGATTCAAGGTCAATGGAGCAGTTTTCCACTTCAAACGCTTCCCTCAACTTTTTGTAAGAGCGCCCTTGATCAATTTAATATACTGCTTCCTTCAATTTTTTCCTAATTTAGCAAAACCAAAGCACAGTAAAAGTATGTCGGATATTTTCATCAGATATGGGTTAAAGAAAGAGAGGATGGTTTTCCTTTGGGTTTTGCTCTACTTTGTGCTCCCGCTTGGCGCTCAAATCGATAGTAGCCGTATCCAAGAGGTCGATCCCAACATCGAGCTGGTTGAAGATTTTATCCAAACCAATAATACGGAAGGAGATTTTGATTTTAATACCCTTTTTGAAGATCTGGAATTTTATGCGGAAAAACCGCTCCAGCTCAATAAAGCCAGTCGAGAAGATCTGGAAGAATTAAAACTTTTGACTCCTATTCAAATCAATAACTTACTCCAACACCGACAAGCGTTGGGAAATCTGATCAGCATCCACGAATTACAAGCCATTCCCCGTTTTGACCTGCGTACCATTCAGCGCATTCTCCCTTACGTTAGCGTAGCTGGTGGCTTGGATGATTATCAACTGCCCATTTCCCAAATGTTGGCCAAAGGTAAAAATGAGCTCTATCTGAGATGGCGACGAATACTGGAAGATCAAAGGGGATTCAATCCAAGCCCCGAAGATATGGCCGCGGGACGTCAATTTCTGGGCGACCAAAATCAATGGTAT
>JBCCSR010001191.1:0-2288 GCA_039199865.1 Bacteroidota bacterium | reverse complement strand
CTACAGATTGATTACAAAAAATAGTTAAAAGGTGTTAAAAAATAAATTTCTATCCCTACTCAAGACATTGACGCTAGACGAACTACGTGAATTTGATCTTCATCTGACTACGTGCCATTCCAAGAAAAAAATAGCCATTAAAGTGTTCAAGTACATTTTGAA
The DNA here is from genome assembly GCA_039199865.1 of Bacteroidota bacterium. GTDB lineage: Bacteria > Bacteroidota > Bacteroidia > Chitinophagales > Saprospiraceae > JALZUU01. The sequence continues at coordinate 2,126 of JBCCSR010001191.1, read as the reverse complement.
ATTTAAGCCAGACTATGAAGATAAGGCATTAGAAAAAGAGGTGGCTTTTAAAAAGATTTTTAAAAAAGAACCCTTCAATTACCGCAAGATCATGAATACAGTCTCTGACCTCAACTTAGTTCTGGAAGATTTTCTGGTTAAGTTGATGCTTAGACAGCGAAAGTTTGAAAGGGACTTTTTGTTACTACAGCATTTTAGACAAAGAAACGCAGACCATCTTTTTGACAAAAAATTAAAGGACCTGCACAAAACCCTAAAGCAAGAAGGAAAGATTGATTTTTGGCATTATCTCAAAAAGCTGCAGCTCAACCATGCACAATATTACAAAATCAGTACAGAAAAGCTACGCCCTGGACAATCCTCTATTACTGAGGCAATGGATCATCTAGATCTATTTTTTATTGGTGCAAAACTTAAATACAGCTGTGAACTCCTGAGCAGGAAACATTTGCTACAAGAAGCAGCAAGCATCAACTTACTGCAAGCGACTAGTGAGGCCTATCAAAATAATGAAATAATGCAAACGGCCTACAATGAATTATTTCATCTGGCCAAACTACTCATTACCAGTGATGAAGTCGAATATTTTTATCAATTACAAGAGCGATTGAGGGCCAACATCAATTGGCTAGGCAAAGTAGACATCTACATCCTCAGTAGCTATCTCATCAATTTTACTAACCTCAGGATCCGTCGAGGTAGTCAGCACTTCATTGCCAAAGCATTTGAACTGTACTGTTTTGCCATTGATCATGATGCATTGACCGTCAATGGTCAACTCACCAGCATTCGATTTTACAATATCATTGATGTTGCCTGTTATCTCAGTAAGTCGGGCTATCTCAAAAATATGGATTGGCCCAAAAAGTTTGTTGCAGACTGGAAAGATAAAATTGATGAAGGGAAAAGAGATAATGTTGTCCTACTCGCCGAGGCTAAAATTTCATTTGAGGATAAAGACTTTCAAAAAGTCACTGACCTACAATTAGATATTACCTTTGAAAATGTCATTTTCTCCATTAGATCCAAAGCACTATCTTTAATGAGCTTTTACGAGCTCAATGAGAATAATGAGTTCCTAGACTCCCAAATCAATGCCTTCAATATGTTTTTGAAAAGAAATAAAATACTGAATGAAAAGGGGAAAGAAAGTAGCCTCAACTTCATTAAGGCATTTAAAATGCTGTGTAAAGACAAACCTAAAATAGCCAAATTGGAACAATTGATCCATTCCCCAGCGCCTATGATTTGTCGAAATTGGTTGATTGAAAAGGTTGAAAACTTAAAGTAAAAACCCTATCTTCAAGGGAGAAGATAGGGCCAAGATTGGATTAAAGAATAATACTGTCTTCAATCACAACCAAGATAATTTCAATGATTTCAAAGATCGTCATGGCATTCGATTTTTAAATGAGTCAATCGGTTTTCACTCGAAGCTTTTCGCCACTCCAAGAGCATCATTGCGGGAGAAGGCGGGGAACGAGGGAGGCTGGAGACGGACATAGAATGCCCAGGCTTCCTGAAGTGCAGTTCAGGGAGCCACTTTCTTAAAGCAGCCATATTCAATGGTTTAGAGGTTAGAAAAAATAAAGGCGATTGCGGTGAAAGCTAGGGCGAAAAAAATGCAGAGTTGGATCATCATCCAGACAAACCTGATCAATGCAACAAAGCCCTTGATAATTTTCACAATCATTTTAATACAGTAATAAGTGAGTATTCCATAAATGATTAATTGTATCAACATTTTCTAAAATTGTCTTTGTCATTAAGTACCTCACAAAGGTCGGCCCTTTGTGAGTGCGCATGTTGTAAAAATTTCAAAATCAAATTTTTAAGTAAATTTATTTGCTAAGTTTTTGTAAATAATAGCTAGATGCTATTGGGGGAGGGCTAAGTTAGCATGCGATAGTAAAGATCGTACAAGATTGGATATGGAGTTAGTTACTACAACTGAGATTCTTCTGTTAAATGGGTAGGGTTAAAGGCTAAATACATTGATTTTCATTCATTACGAATATTTTATGGGCTCTGAAAACCGATTCACTTCAGAGGTATATTCTGGGCATAAAAAAATAGAATAACCTGATAGACGGTAGGTTATTCTATTGCTGTAGGTGTAAATTTTT
>JBCCSR010001190.1:0-2290 GCA_039199865.1 Bacteroidota bacterium | reverse complement strand
CTGAGCACCATAGCAAATCCCCAAAATGGGGCGCTTGCCAACGATGGACTGCAAATCAATACGTAAGGCCTTATCGTCAGTTACCGAAAAAGGGCTTCCCGACAAAATAATCGCTTTTATACTATCGTCCAGTTCGGGGATCTTATTGTAAGGAACAATTTCACTATAGATATTGAGTTCTCTTACTCGTCTTGCAATGAGTTGTGTATATTGCGAACCAAAATCTAAGATCAGGATTTTTTCATTCATGAGGGCAAAGATAGTATTTTTGCATTATGCTAAAAAAATTGCTTTGGAAAGATAAAAACAAATGGCAAATCGCCGGAGCAGCAGTCGGCTGTTTCATCGGCTTTTTCCTCTTGTTGTTATCCCTCCAATTTCTAATCGACTTTCAACAGCTCATTAACGGAAAAGGATCCGGTGGTGAACAGTATATGATTATCAACAAACCGGTCATCGCTTACAAATCTCACTTTACGGAAGAGGAACTGGCCAATGTAGCCGAACAGGCCTTTGTCAAGCGAATGGGCATTTTCACCTCCAACGAATTTGAAGTCAGTGCTTCGAGCAGTTCATTTGGCTTTTACACCGATTTGTTTTTTGAATCTGTTTCGGACGATTTTCTGGATGCAGATAATGAGCAATGGGAATGGCAAAAAGGACAACGAGAAATTCCCATTATCATTTCTCGCGATTATGTGGCCCTCTATAATTTTGGGTTCGCTCCCAGTCAGGGTCTTCCCCAAATTAACCCTCAGTTTGCCAAACGTTTTACCATCGACATCAACATCAATGGGAACGGGCTCAAACGGGTCTTCAAGGGCAGAATCGTTGGTTACAGCGATCGAATTCATACCGTTTTAGTGCCACAAAATTTCATGGATTGGGCCAACGAGACCTTTGGAGAAGAAAACAAACCAGGTCCCAACCGAATCATTATCGCCACCGATAATCCTTACGCCGAAGAAGTTAGCCAGTTTTTAGAAGAAAATGAATATGAATTGAGCAGTGGTCGACTTATTGGAAGTAAAATCACTTCGCTACTCAAAATCATCGTTGGAGTGGTCGCTGCCATCGGCCTGATTATCGTATTATTGTCGGTACTCGTCTTTATCCTCAACTTCCAATTGATCATTTCACAATCGAGCAGAGACATCCAATTGCTGTTGCAACTGGGCTATCGCGAAAAACAAATCAGTACGCTCCTCTTCAACCGTTTGCTCTATCTTTTTATGGGGACTTTGGTCAGTACCTTTGTCTTTTTATTCCTTGCCCGTTTTTTCCTTCGACAGTGGTTCGCCACTCAAGGTTTTGAGCTCGGAATGGGCTTACATTGGTCCGTCTATGTTGCTGCCTTACTTTTTTCTTTTCTCATTATCGCCCTTAATTTCAAAAACATTGAGAAAAGTGTCCATCGATTGTTTTAGGAGAATCACAAAAAGGGAAAAGGAGATCGGGAACAGCCCTATCAATGCAAGATACGATAAACCATTTCTTTCAACAAAGCACTTTCTGGGGCTCCATTATTATTGACTCCTTTCGAACGAAGATCATATTCTCTCAAAATGTGAATGACCTCCTGAGTTTGGGCTAAGCGATAGTTTCGAGCAGCAAGTTTATAATCTCTGAGAAAATAATCGGAGCGTAATTTGAGAGCTTTACTCATTTCCCGATCAGAGAGATTTTTGATAAAATGGGTGATGTAGACTTTACTAAAAAAATTGTAGAGGGTTCCGATGATGACGACCAAAGGATTCTTCTTAGGATTGGAAATAAAGTAATTGACAATGCGATTGGCTTTAAGTACATTCCGCTGGCCCAATGCTTTTTGGAGTTCAAAAACGTTGTAGTCTTTGCTGATGCCAATATTATCTTGAATATGTTGAACGTTCACTTGAGTCCCGGCAGGTAGATTAATGGCCAACTTATCCAGTTCATTGGAAATCTTTGCGAGATCTGTCCCCAAGTATTCGGCAACCAGCTCGCGGGCGGCGGGCTCGATTTGCAATTGTCGGGCTTTGAGGTAGCTGACAATCCAATCGGGTACTTGGTTGTCATACAATTTTTTGGATTCAAAAACGAGCGCTTTTTGCTTAAGGGTTTTGGCAAATTTCGTACGCGCATCAAATTTTTTGTGCTTGTGACAAATGACTAAAATCGTGGTGGGGACGGGCCTTTCAATGTAGGGCTGTAGCGCCTTAAGCGTTTTCATTTCCTGGGCTTCCTTGAGAATGACCACTTGATAAGGAGCCATCATTGGATAGCGACTTGCCGTATCGATCAAGGTTTT
>JBCCSR010001189.1:0-2292 GCA_039199865.1 Bacteroidota bacterium | reverse complement strand
CCTTGATTTAAGGGGTTTTTAAGGGATGACTAAATAATAATGTTGAATCACACCTTAATTCAAAAAATGATAAAATTCATTTTCCTCTCAATTGTAATTGTGCTGTATCCAATCGTCAATTTTGGACAAGCCCCACTAGCCCCTGCTCAACCAGTGATGGAAAACTTTTGTGGCCAAGCCATTGAAGATACTTATCGCAATTTAGAAAACTTGGAGGACCCCGAAGTACAAAACTGGTTAAAGGCGCAGGGCAATCATGCCAGTTCCGTTTTAAAGAAAATTAGCAAAAGGCAATACTTGATTGACAAACAAAAAGAGTTTGATACCAGAATCGCCCACGAAATAAGCTGGCAAAGGATTACGGAAAAAGATCAATATTTTTATCTAAAACGCATGCCTGGAGAAAATGTAGCCAAGCTGTATTTCCGACAAGGTTTCTCTGGGGAGGAAATATTTTTATACGACCCCAAGGATTATCAACCCGCCTCCAACAATACATTTGTGATCAACTACATCAAGCCGGATTGGGCGGGAGAAAAAATTGCCATTAGTCTGAGCAAGAATGGAGAAGAAATCTCAGAGATGGTCATCTTCGATAGGACCACCAAAGCATTACTTCCCGATAGGATCACCAATTGCTGGCCCGCTGACGGCGGTGGCGTCAATTGGCATCCAGACAATTCCGGCTTCTATTATTTACACTATCCGGTGATTGACCGAAATTCTGATTTATTTTTAAAAAACATGAGCTCCGTTTTTTATAAAATAGGACAGACAAACCACTTGGAGAATGAAGTTTTTTCAAAGGCGAATAATCCAGAGCTAAACATACAGTCAGAGGATTTCCCAATGGTTTCCATCAAAAATACAAGTGACCATTACATTTTAGCCACCGTTGGAGGCGCTACTCGATTTCGAGATACCTACTACGCGAAACTCAGGGAGTCTAGCTTTTTCAAGTATGACTGGACATTGCTTTTTTCAAAAGTGGAGAAGGTGACGCAGTACATCGTAGATGGAGAAGACTTCATTTATCTGTCTGGAAAAAACTCGTCCAATTATCAATTGTGTAAAACCTCATTAGAAAAGCCCAACTTTGAGTCGCCCGAAATCTTAGTCGATCACAAAGCGGACGAAGTCATCACCGAATTTAGTAAGACATCCGATGGCCTATTTTTCGTACGCAACAAAAACGGCGTTGAATCAAAGCTCTATTATCTGAAAGATGGCCAGGAAAAAGAGATCGAATTGCCCAAAAAATCTGGCAGTGTTTACGTACGATCAAAGGGGGCAAAATATCCTGATCTAACGGTTTACATCATGGGCTGGACCAGTAATTTTAGGAGTTACAAATTTGATGTCCATAGCAATACCTTTGAGGAGTTTAGCCTCACCCCTATTCCTGAATATCCAGAATTTGACGACTTGGTGGTCGAGGAAGTCTTGGTGACATCACATGATGGCGTTGAAGTACCCCTTTCCCTCATTTACAAAAAGGGCTTGGCATTGAATGGAAAAAATCCCGTCCTGTTTTATGGCTATGGAGCCTACGGCTCTTCAATGAATCCCTTTTTTAGTCCCAGCTTTTTATTGTTTGCCTCGGAAGGAGGAATTGTCGCGATTGCCCACGTGAGAGGTGGTGGAGAAAAAGGAGTGGCTTGGCACGAAGCGGGAAGAAAAGAAACCAAGCCCAACACTTGGAAAGATTTGATTGCCTGTACCGAATACATGATCAAGGAAAAATATACTTCCAACCAACACACTGCCATCTGGAGCGCCAGCGCCGGTGGCATTCTCGTCGGACGGGCCATGACCGAAAGACCCGATTTATATGCGGTTGCCATCCCCGAAGTCGGCATGATGAACACCTTGAGATTTGAACAAACCCCTAATGGTGCAAACAATGTTAAAGAGTTTGGTGCCATTGAAAACCCAGAGGAATGCAAAGCTCTGTATGAAATGGATGCCTACCTCCATTTAAAACCAGATACCCAGTATCCCTCCACTTTGATCACGGCAGGCATCAATGACCCCAGGGTAATCGTCTGGCAACCCGCCAAGTTTGCCGCCAAACTACAAGCCTGTCAAAGTTCGAAGCATCCAATTTTGTTTTTAGTCAACTACGACTCAGGACATGGAGCGGGCGATACCGTTGACCAACAATACGAATCCATAGCCAATGTTTATTCCTTTGCATTTTGGCAAATGAAGCATCCGGAATATGTGTTGGAAGAATGAAAAATTGACCAGAATCGCTTATCTTTCCCGATCATTGCCAAATGCCAGCAAAAT
>JBCCSR010001188.1:0-2294 GCA_039199865.1 Bacteroidota bacterium | reverse complement strand
TTGTTCCAAATCGTTGACGTTCTGAGCAGAGAGTAAATCCTCAAGCTGATTGGGAAAAGTCACCGGATCGTAATTGATCCAATCCGAACTTAAAAATTGAATCCCATTACTCGTCATTAATGCTACATTCAAAGCGTCATTTGCTCCCAAATGCTCTGCTAAACTATTTTGTAAATGTTGGATCCATTGTGTTTTTGTCAAGCTGCTCTTAAATGCATCGTAATCCAACAGGAGTAGTGTGTTTTCTCCCTCCGGCTCGGTCACTGCCTCCCAATCGGGCAAATAGGCCAATTGATAAAAATGCTCTCCTTCCGATGAATAGGTACTCAAGAAACTTCGATCATCAGATAAAGGCGCATCATTGACTAAACTTGCGCCATCAGCATGAACAAAGTCTAGCCCCGATACGATGATTCGATTCAACATGGTCCCATCACCTCCGACGACAAGTTCCGTGATGGGGGTAATTTGGTGATCCATCCGCAAACGAGGAGTCATCCATTGATCATTAACTGGGGTACTGATGCTCACCGTAGCGGGCGGGTGGTTGGTTCCCTGTAACATTTGCTGCAACAGGTCGCTGGTGACATCCGTTGTCGTCCAATTCGTTGGAATCAGAAAACTCATTCTTACGCGTCGGGAATCTCCAGCAAAGAGAGGGTAAATTCTTATTTCATAGCGATTGTCAGGCAATCGGTACAGGAAGGAAGGATCTTCGTTTCGATCAACAATTCCTTCATAGGTTTCTAATGCGGTCCAATAGTCTACCACATCGGCTTTAATGATGTCCTCTTCCACCCACAACCAGGAGTCATGTACAATGGCTTTTGCGGGCAATTCAAATTGCCAAATGATTTCAAATTCTCCCTGCCACGACCAAGCGGTTGGTCCGGGAGAAATGGTGGCAAACAATTCTATTTGGGTGTAAATACCTTGTGGGGTCGCTACGATGCTTACTTCATCGAAAGCCCCGTGGTCCAGCCATTCGTGCCATCCCGGCTCTGAGCTAAGCGGAGCATCCCAACTATCTGGATCGACCACCCGGAGATAATTTTGGGATTGAACGAAAGAAATGGAAAAGAAAAAGACGAATAGTAAAAATGTACGAATCATAACAGTTTATTTTGTTTGTTAATGCTTACAAGTTAGTTGCAAGTGCAAATAGATTCGTATTTTAGGCTGCGCCTTCTTCGCTATAATTTTACATTGACAAAGAATAAAATTTTGCCACAATTTTACATATCGTAGCAATTGAGAATGACCTCAATTGCTACCGATGCTCCATCAAAAAAAGGATGGGCCAAGGGCATAAAAGCAAACCTTAACCTTCCATGAGTAAAAAGACCTCTCGATTTGATATCGAGAGGTCTTCCCCGCTGAAATCCAACAAAACATTGGTGGCTACTGCATGAGCTATGGATTACGATCCAATCATGTCTTTCATAATCGCCAGGGTCTCATTGATATAATGGTCTTTCTTGATGCTCTCCAACCATTCTTTATTGATTTCAATTTTACTTTCGTCCATGTTGATATTGTCCATATCCACTTCCAAATTACTGACTTTCATTCCCTCTATTTCACCAAATACATTTTTGTAGGCTTCGTTGGCAGCATCACGCTCTGCTTTGTCTTTTGTATACTCATCAAGATTTAGCGTGTAGCTTGTTTCGTCGCTTTGATCTTTCATGCGTTTGGCAAAATTCAGGATCTGCTGGAAAGTCTCATCATTAGCTACTCGTTGAGCACTTGCTGCTTTGATCTCTTGCAAGTTATCCAGAGAAGTAACCGATTGGCTGTATTTCACCGGAGCGATTTCTGTCCAGCCCAAAGCATATTCGTTTTCTCTTTCTCCTACTTCAAAGTAGTGATAACGATCTGGTAGAATAATGTCAGGAACAACACCCTTCAGTTGAGTGGAACCTCCATTGACACGATAGAATTTTTGGATGGTCAATTTTACTTCACCCAATGGTTTGATGTCCGCAATGCCTCGCAAACCACGATCCAAATCGATAAAGCGCTGAACCGTACCCTTGCCAAAAGTTGAGTTGCTACCGACGATGATGGCACGACCATAATCTTGTAGGGCCGCCGCCAAAATCTCGGAAGCAGAGGCACTAAAAGAATTGACCATGACGATGAGGGGACCATCATATTGTACTCTTGGATCATTGTCTTCCAAGATTTCTGGTTTGCGATCTCTAGATTTCACCTGTACGATAGGCCCTTCTTCAATAAAGAAGCCAGACATCTTTTGTACGTCCCTCAATGAACCACCGCCATTATTCCGT
>JBCCSR010001187.1:0-2298 GCA_039199865.1 Bacteroidota bacterium | reverse complement strand
CGACCGAGGAGGTCAAAAACATCAAAGTAGGCAATGGACAGGCGACTTTTAAGGGCAAACTTTGGTATTATCAACCCATTCCCGTCGCTTCGGGCTACTTGGCTTATTTTGCTACAGATTTTCTCGATAGAGAGGTTTTGATTGAAGAGTTGCGGTTTTGAATGTCAATGCACACTCCCTTTTTTGCTGAAAACCGCCAACCGTTTTCGAGACTCGCTTTGCTTGGATGATCCGTAGGATCAAATAATGGTTAGTTGGGATTTACTTTTGTGATTGATAGTTTTTGCCAGGAAAATGATCAGTCATACTCTTCATTCCTAGATCTTTTCTTTCTCAAATCCAATTGGTGAGTGAATCTAAAAAATAAAGTATGATTATTTTCTACAAGCTGATTGCCTTTGATAATGTATTGATTCATGTAGCCCAAATCGAATTCCATGGACGAGCTGAAAGACAGATACACTCCTGCATACACTCTATTTTGTCCAAAGTAATTTTTATTTGCCCATTTTCCGTGATTGATAAATATGCCTTCGGCTACTTTGATACCTATATTCCCGTTTTCCTTACTTAACGTGATCGGAATTTTTACCCCAATCTGATTGATGATAAAATACCTAAAACTAGCGTTGATGTTTTCTTGGTTAAATCTAAGCGTATTCGCAATACCAATATTTCCAATTTTACTCTTTAAAGTGATCTTTTGAAAATACCGATGGATGGAAACCTGATTGGGAAGCGGTTGTTCCCCGTAGGGAAACCGTTCTATCCATTCGTAACCGCCGCCGATTTCTAAGTTCTTTTTCAAATCAAAGTTTACTCCAATCCTCGAAAGCGACTGCTGCCAACTTTTGACGAAATCACTTCGGCTCCAAGCATACATGGCATTTACAGCAACTTTATCCTGTATACGAAAGTGGCCATCATAAATCCACCAAGAATGAAGATGGTTGGCTTGTTGTGCTTTTGCAGTACATGGAGCAATGGCCGCGAAAATAAAAACAAAATATAGCCACAATGGTCTCCTCAACATTTTCTTCCCACAAATCTCGTTACAGCACCTTTTCCATTATGATAAAGTCCTTCTGTCAACTCAACTTCTGTTTCCAACAATTCCAGGATTTCATAATTTTTGAAATCCGACCTCAGTTCATCCGTTGAGAATAAGGAATCAATATCTGGAGGTCCGCCAACAGAGAGATTGGCGTTTCTGTATTCCAAATGTTTTTTACCAAAAGCCTCAAAGATAATCATGCCTCCCTTTTTCAGTTTTTGATCCAGTAACTTATGGTAAACTGATTTGATGTCTGGCGGGAAATGCGCATAAATGAGGGCAATGACATCAAAGGGGGCATTTGCAAAATTTAGTTTAGTTAAGTAGCCAACCTGATAGTCGATTGAAACCTTATTTTCTTTTGCTAATGCTAATGCTTTGATTCTCCCCTCTTTACTGATGTCAAATGCAGATACCTGCCAACCCTGTTGGGCCGCGTAAACGGCATTTCTTCCTTCCCCCTCCGCTGCAAATAAAATCTTTCCAGCTGGCGTGATTTGACTCAATTGTGCTTTTAAATAGACATTGGGTTGCGTACCGTAGGCATACTCTACTTTTTGGTATCGGTCATCCCAAAACTGTAACCATTCTTGTTCCATCATTTTTTGATTTTAAATTAAAGTTATGCAACAATGGAATGGTAGAGATAGGACGAAACTGGAATTGAATAGGACTTATTTAAATTTTTTTCGAAACTCCATTGGGGTGATGCCTTCGTACTTTTTAAAATACCTGATAAAATAGGAAACATCTTCAAACCCCAGCTCGAAAGCTATTTCTTTGATCTGGTTGGTGGTAGCCAGTAGATTTCTTTTTGCTTCCAAGATGACTTGTTCGATGATAACCTCCGAACAGGTTTTGCCAAAGATGGATTTTGTGATTTTATTGAGTTGAAAAGCAGATAAGTTCATGATCCGAGCATATGCTGATACTTTTTTATGTTCGTGGAGATGTTTGTCCAGAAGGGTGAACAATTGATCCAATTGCTCTAATGAATGGGAATGAGGAAGGGGTTGTTCTATGTTTGCTTGGTTTCTTTCTAACTCCGTTAACACGATCCTAAGATAAGCTGCTATAACTCTAAAATGGTGTGTTCTTTTCTCCCTGAATTCTTGGAAAATAGCTTGTAGAACTCCATTGATTTTTGAATAACTTTTTTCATCGAAGATGAACGGAACAGTTCTGCTTAATTGTCTACAACTGCTAACTATTTCTGATTGATCCGTTTGAAAAAAATCGACTGT
>JBCCSR010001186.1:0-2299 GCA_039199865.1 Bacteroidota bacterium | reverse complement strand
TTTGGAACATCAGGTAAAAGTAGATAAAAATACCCGCTTCAATATTGCTTCCAATGCCAAACAGTTTACCGCACTGTGTATATTAAAACTGGTTGAAGCGGGAAAAATGAGCCTGGAAGACGATATTAGAAACTATTTACCCGCGCTATTCAAAGGCATTGAGGAGAAGATTACCATCGCCAATCTAATCAACCATACCAGTGGAATCAGAGATTACTGTGATTTGATTTCCCTTACGGGAAAAGTCTGGTGGAAACAATTCATTGACAATGACGATGTCATTGAAATGATGGCTGCTCAAAGCGGCTTGAATTTTAAACCGGGAACAGCATATGGCTATAGCAATTCCAATTATACTCTATTGACAGAGGTAATAAAGATCGTTAGTGGTCAAGAATTTAGTGAATTTGCCAAGGATATGTTTGAAGCTTTGGACATGCCAAGTACCAGTTATGTGACCCATTATGGAATGATCATTCCCTACGAAGCAAGGCCTTATGGCAATTGGGGGGGCTGGAAAGAAGAACCGACGATTACCGCGGTTCATGGAGACGGAGCGTTGTATACCAACCTAAGTGACCAACTCCAATGGGAGCAAATCGTTCGGGCAAACGATGGAAAATATCTTTCTAAGGAAATTATCCAAACTAGCCAAGCACCAATAGCCAATTCATTCACGGACACCTACGGTTATGGATTGATGTTTGACCAACACAATGGTCGAGACTACACCTATCACGATGGTGTTACCGGAGCGTTTAACGCCACCTTTTTAAGATTGCCAGAAAGGATCTCCATTGTAGTCATGTCGGGCAATCGTAATGTGCCCGCCAATTATCTGGCTTGGCAGATTGCGACTAAAGTTTTGAACTTTAAAGAGGCAAGATATCCGGAAAATCCAGAGAAGACCGAAACATTGACCGACATTCAGGAGGTTTTGGGCTATTACAAAGGAAAAAGCAATGGAGCAATCATCAAAATCGTCGAAAAAGAGGGTTCGCTTTATCGAGAAATGCAGCAACGGGATCCAGTTAAACTCATCAAGGAAAAAGATGCTTTGTTTGCCTACGAAACCATTGAAGGTCTAAAGATGAACTTTAGAAACATTGGGCAATCAGAACAACAATTTACCCTTTACCTCTCGTCTCAGCCCCCTATGACCTACCAAAAGCTGCCCAATAGTGTTTTACAAGACTTTGATGGAAATGATCTGAACGGTCGCTTTTACAATGCGGAAACGGAAACGGAAATCATTCTAAAATATCAGGAAGGCAACACCTATTCCCTGACTAAAAACGGAAGAGAGCGAGAAGCAGAGCTGATTTTAATGGACTATTTGAAAATGAACTCTTATGAAATAAAAATCATCAGAGATCAAAGCAACAATATCATTGGCTTGAATGTAAATTATAGCCGTATAGGGAATGTCATTTTCAATAAAATCTAAAAGCATCGGTCCGCTGGTACGCCGTTTTTAGGAGGACTTAAAAAATAATTTACTGATTTCATTAAATGTTTCGAACGGAAGTTTATCGAGTACGAAACATTTGATGAAATCTAGAAAAGGAAGTCATTTCTTGACCACTACTTAAGGAAAAGTAATGATCGATATGGCTACCGTAAAAAGGAAGATAGGAGGGAAAAGATGGCGCTTAGAGGGCGAGGACATAGCCCCCGGAAATACAGAAAATGAGAAACGTGAATCCCTTCGGTCAATCAAGTATTGAACAACGAAGGGATTCACGGATTGAGATTTGGGGTGTATTAATGTTTAACAACCTTGAGGATGGGGCTACGTTTGCTTTCTCCTAAGATTTGTACGAAATACATTCCTGGAATCAACTCCTGACCTAATTCAAGGACTCCGTTTTGGTTGTTGAGCTTTCGCTGAATGACCGTTTGTCCTAAAGCATTGATCAAGATCAAGGTAGCTTGATCGATCTCTTCATCCAACTGATAAGACAAAGTTACTTCCTCTTTGAATGGATTAGGGAAGGCTTCGAGCTGCAAGGCCAAAGGATCGATGACTAGGGTAGAAGTGCTTTCGCCTTCGACTACTATGAAGGCATCTACTCCTGCTTCCACCAAGTGTCCAGTATCTGGCTGGTCTAATGTTCTGAAACTGATTTGCATATTTTCCGTCACCTCCAAAAAGTCCGCTACGAAGAAGACCGATTCGGCTCTCCAGTTGCTTTGTGATTCTGAAATGGTCTCTAGAATGACATTTTCGATACCATTGGATAGCGTCACTTCTAAAAAGTCGTTTGGTGGGCCACTACCTCCACCACCACCATCGTTG
>JBCCSR010001185.1:0-2310 GCA_039199865.1 Bacteroidota bacterium | reverse complement strand
CCTAAAAATCTACTCAATCAAAAATAAAACTTATGTTTGCCCAAGCACTTAGAATTGATTATTTTGCGAGTTGAGAATATAAAACCACCAAAAGAAAGAAGGCTTTTGGTAGCTGGATTGACCAGACTACTTACAAACAAAAAACATTAAATGGCCGCAAAGAAGAAAAAGAAAAAAGGGAGCCAATTGTCATTACGATTGGGCATCAAAGATGAAAGAGTGCCAAAACTGGGTGGGGTTTTGCTACTTTTCTTGTCCCTCTATTTTTTTATTGCTTTTACCTCCTATCTATTTACCTGGAAAGTTGATCAGGACTTAGTTTTACAATTCAGTTGGGAACTGTTGATCCAGAGCCAGTTCGAAATGGCCAACTGGTTGGGGCGTTTGGGCGCCATCGTTTCCAATATGTTTTTCTATTGGGGTTTTGGATTAGCCTCCTACTTATTTATCTATATTTTCACAACCATTGGTATGGCTTCTATCCGCATGATTCCGCTGAGGCGCTATTATGTGAAAATCCGATTTACAATCATTAGTATTCTACTACTTTCCATTTTGTTTGAGTTCATTATGAATGGCTCAGAATTTCCTTGGGGAGGCGCCTTCGGAGAAAGTATCAATCAATGGTTGTATCGTTTTGTAGGTACAGCGGGGATTATTGTTTTATACATCTTCCTAGGATTGAGCATGATTGTTTGGTATTTAAATCCAGACTTCAATGAAATGACCCCAAAACAAATCTGGAAGGAGCTGGGCTACTTTTTCTCCGACTTAATGGACGGTCGCATTCGGAAGCGTACAACTGCCACTAAAAATGTCCAAAAAGCACAAGAAGCCCTCCGGCCTGGTCATCGTTCTGCCAAGATAGAGCCCAGAGAGAAAGAAGAAATCCTACAATTAGAAGAGGAAGAAATCGACAAAATTCTGACCCTTCGACCAGGTATGAGCGAAGAAGAAAAACAATTGGCTTTTGATTTAGGAGATCCTGCTCCGGGGAAACCAAAAGCATTACCCAATGCAGAATTGGAAATAGAAGCCAGCGCAACAGACGCTCTTGCTTTAGAAACGGAGAAAAAACTGCCAAATATCAATTTTGCAGCGGCCCAGGAAAATGAAGATCATTCTGAACCTTATGATCCAACCCTCGAATTGTCTTCGTATGAATATCCAGTTGTACAGTTACTGAATGATTACTCAGATCAGCAGATGGAAATTGATCGGGAAGAATTGGAGGCCAATAAGGATCAAATTATTGAGACGCTTCTTAATTATAAGATTGAAATCACGAAGATCCGCGCGACCATCGGCCCAACTGTAACACTTTATGAAATTGTACCAGCCCCTGGGGTAAGAATTTCTAAAATTAAAAACTTAGAGGATGATATTGCCCTAAGTTTGGCTGCACTTGGTATTCGGATCATTGCGCCCATTCCTGGGAAAGGAACCATCGGTATTGAGGTACCTAATAAAAAGAAGCAAGTGGTTTCTATGCGCGAAGTATTGATTTCGGAGAAGTTCAAACGTGCTAAAATGGATTTGCCCATTGCCTTAGGAAAAACCATTTCTAATGAAGTTTTTGTAGCTGACCTGGCCAAGATGCCTCACTTACTCGTTGCTGGAGCTACTGGTCAAGGTAAATCGGTAGGGATCAACGCCATTATCGCTTCTATTTTATATAAAAAACACCCCTCACAGGTCAAATTGGTTTTGATCGACCCTAAAAAGGTGGAGCTTTTCCCTTACTCGAAGCTAGAGCACCACTTCCTAGCCTATCTTCCCAATCAAACGGAGCCAATCACGACGGAGACCAATAAGGTTATTCATACCTTGAATTCGCTCTGTATTGAAATGGATAACCGATATGACCTATTAAAAAAGGCTTCCTCCAGGAACCTCAAAGAATACAACAATAAATTCATACAGCGGCGTTTAAATCCACTCAAAGGCCACCGCTTCTTACCATTCATTGTACTCATCATTGATGAGTTTGCCGACTTAATTATGACGGCAGGAAAAGAAATCGAAATGCCCATTGGTCGTTTGGCACAATTAGCACGGGCAGTTGGTATCCACTTAGTCATTGCTACGCAAAGACCTTCCGTTAACATTATTACCGGTATCATCAAAGCCAACTTCCCAGCTCGGATTGCCTTCAAAGTAATGGCTAAAGTAGATTCCCGGACCATCCTGGATGCTGGGGGTGCTGATCAGCTGATTGGTCGAGGTGATATGTTATTATCAGTTGGTGGAGAAATGGTGCGAGTGCAAGGTGCCTTCATTGATACGCCAGAAGTTGAGCGTTTAATTGAT
>JBCCSR010001184.1:0-2313 GCA_039199865.1 Bacteroidota bacterium | reverse complement strand
TTGAAAAGTAAGGAGTGAAGCAGTAAAAATGATTTTCCCCTTCCCCCTTTCCAACATAATTTTTCCGATGGATCTGGCCAGGATAAACTGAGCATTCAAGTTCACTTCAATGACACGATCCCAATACTCGTCAGAGTGTTCAGCGGCGGGTGCTCTCAGGATGGTTCCCGCATTGTTGACTAGGATGTCGATATTCGGATGGGCATCTATTTTTAATTTTTCTAAGAAAGCATAAATGGATTGACGATCGGAAAAGTCCGCTTGATAAGCTTTGAACTGACGTCCGAGGGCCCTCACTTCTTTTTCCGTCTCGCTTCCCTCAAGTTTGATGGTGGCAGACACTCCGATGATATTGGCCCCCGCTTCTGCCAAACCTAGGGCAATGCCTTTTCCAATCCCTCGGTTGCAACCCGTCACCAGCGCGGTCTTTCCACTTAAATCAAAAGCGTTTAAAATGCTCATATGCGTGTTGATTTTGAAAAACTATTTTTTAAATTCTTGAATCATGGATAAAGTTTCGCGCGTTTTTTCTTTTAGCAAATCGTAATTACCTTGTTGTAATATATCTTTGGAGATCAATTTCGATCCCATCCCCACACAAGTTACACCTGCTTCAAACCAAGCCTTCAAATTGCTTTCCGTTGGGGCCACTCCTCCCGTTGGCATAATGCTCGTCCAGGGTTGAGGCCCTCTGACTGCCTTAACGAAGTCAGGCCCATAGATTCCTCCGGGAAACAATTTTACAATTTCACATCCCAATGCTTCCGCTTTACAAATTTCCGAAAGGCTTGCACAACCGGGCGACCACAGTACTTTCCTCCGATTGCAAACGATGGCGATATCCTCTCGCAAAACGGGAGTCACCACAAAGTTGGCACCCAATTGTAGATACAAAGCCGCCGTTCCAGCATCGGTAACCGAACCCACCCCCAGGATCATTTCCGGTAAGGCTTCCAAACAATATTGGTTCAAGGCGCCAAAGACTTGAGCGGCGAAATCTCCTCGGTTGGTGAACTCTAAAAGTCTGGCCCCGCCATCGTAACAAGCCTTTACTACTTTTTTTCCCACCTCCACATCGGGATGATAAAAGAGCGGAACCATACCTGTTTTTGCCATCGTTTGGGCGACCTGTATTCTGGTAAACTTTGCCATTGCTAAATGTATCGTTTGAATCGCAATCAATGCAGTTGATGAATTTTTGATCAAAAAATTACGGATGCTGGTAATGATTTAGCGACTCACTCTGCCAGACGCATCTCCGGACATGAGTTGCTCCACTTCAGCAACAGTTGCCAAATTAGCATCCCCAAAAATGGTGTGCTTTAAACAAGATGCAGCCACCGCAAAATTGAGTGCTTTTTGATTGCTCCTCTTGTATTTTAACAAGCCGTAAATCAATCCTCCCATAAAACTGTCTCCCCCTCCCACACGATCTACGATATGTGTGATTTGATAGGTGGGAGCTTTGTACAATTTTTTTCCATCGTACAATACTCCTGACCAGGTATTGTGAGAAGCGGAAATGGAACCTCTCAAGGTAACAATGACTTTTTTGCAACGAGGAAATTGTTCCATTAACTTTTTACATACGGAAATGTACGCTTGTGCATCCATGGAATGGCCTTGGGTTACATCTACACCGTCGGGATGAATACCAAAATGCTTTTCCGCATCTTCTTCATTTCCCAAAATCACATCGCAACCCGCGACCAATTTGGGCATTATCTCCGCTGGCGTTTTCCCATATTTCCATAATTTCTTGCGGTAATTCAAATCTGTGGAAACCGTAAGGCCCATTTTATTCGCTACTTTGATCGCTTCTAGACAGGCGTCGGCAGCTCCTTGAGAAATGGCTGGAGTAATTCCAGTCCAATGAAACCATTGTGCTTCTTTGAAAACTTTTTTCCAATCAATCATTCCTTTCTCTATACTTGAAATGGCAGAATGTGCACGATCATAGACCACCTTGCTCCCTCGACTGACGGCTCCGGTTTCCAAAAAGTAAATTCCCAATCGTTCGCCTCCCCGGATGATGTGTTGGGTTCCAACGCCACGTTTTCGCATCTCCATCAATGCACAATCCCCTAAATCATTTTCGGGCAATCGAGTCACAAAGTCAACGGGCAAGCCATAGTTGGCCAGAGAGACGGCAACATTGCTCTCTCCTCCTCCGTAAATGACGTCAAAGCTATTGGCCTGGGAAAAGCGTTTCCAACCGGGAGGACTCAAACGCAACATGATTTCACCAAAGGTTACAATTTTTTTCATCGTTATCTTGTCTTAAGATTTATAAGTCAAACATTTTAGGGAGCC
>JBCCSR010001183.1:0-2314 GCA_039199865.1 Bacteroidota bacterium | reverse complement strand
CGGATCGAACGCCAGATGTGATTAGCGCTTATCCGCTGCCTGAAGGCGTCCAATTGGATGTATATCACAGCCCGGAAAGAAGGGGAAAAATTGCCGCGGTAGAGCGCATCATGGAATACGTGGATACTCCCATTGTGATCTACACTGATGCCAATACTTTTGTCAATAAGCAGGCCATCAGAAACATTGTTCGCCATTACAAAGATCCGAAAGTAGGAGCAGTAGCTGGGGAAAAAAGAATTCAACTAGGAGATAAAGATGCCGCTAATTCTGCGGGAGAAGGCATTTATTGGAAATACGAGTCGACACTAAAACGCTGGGATTCCGAATTGCACTCTGTCGTTGGTGCCGCCGGAGAGCTCTTTTCCATTCGCACTGATTTGTATGAGGCAGTACCGCAAGACACCATTATCGAGGACTTTTTCATGACGCTACGCATTGCCCAAAAGGGATACCAGGTAGTTTATGAACCCGCAGCATTTGCCGTAGAAACTTCCTCCGCATCCGTAAAGGAAGAGCTCAAACGAAAAATCAGAATTGCCGCCGGTGGCATCCAGGCCATCATCCGCTTGGCCCCTCTACTCAATATTTTCAAATACGGCCTGTTGAGCTTTCAGTACATCTCTCATCGAGTGCTTCGCTGGACCTTAGCCCCAATCGCATTGCCCATATTATTGTTTGTCAATGCTTACTTGGCATTTCCGGGAGCCTATTTGTATCAACTGCTTTTCCTAGGTCAAGTCCTTTTTTATGGACTGGCTTTGATTGGATACATTCTGGAAAAAAAGAAAATAAAATTCAAAGCCTTTTTTGTACCTTATTATTTTTGCATCATGAATTATGCGGTATTCCGTGGCTTTTATCGCATCATGACCGGTAACCAATCGGTAGTCTGGGAAAGGGCCAAAAGGGCTTAACAAGCTACCACTAGATACCAAGTACTCTCTGCAAAATCACCAAAACTTACTTACTGAAATGAACCGTTTTCATTTTATCGGCCTTCTCGTTTTGCTTCATTTTCTCAGTGCTTGTCAAAAAGAAGCCAACGTTGCTACGCTCGACCTCCTCTCCCATTTACCGGCTTCCAGTTCGGTAGTTGCCAGTTTCCAATTGGATCAATTTATTGGAAAGCCTGATTTCAAGTCCAACCAAAAAAGCGATTGTTTTCAAGAAATGATTGCCAAGTACCAAGACTTGAATCCAGTTTTGGCGTCCATCCTCGATCAAGCTCCCAATTCAGGGCTCTACCTCGACGGCACTGGCTACTTCGTTTACGATGTATCCGCTGAAAACATTAATCAGTCTTTCACGGCCTTGGTTTTTCCCGTTCAAGATCAAAAGGCCTTCGAACAATTGGTTGAAAAAGCTAAGTTTGGAAAGGTAATCATAGATGCCAATTATCAGTATGCCATCCGCTCCAACACGGTGGTCGCTTGGAATGGTTTGATGGCCGTACTGGGTGGTCTCAGCTACAAGGGAGCTATTCAAACGAAGCTCACTCCTTTGTTCAACCCCGCGGGACCGTCTACCCTTGCGGAGCATCCCGACTTGAAAAAGTGCTTTAGCCAAAATGCTACCATTAAAATTTGGATGAATACCGATCAGTTGTCGAAGAGTCAAGAAGTCAAATCCATTTTGGGTCTTGCCGGTTTCGATCCAGATTTGCTTAAAGACAATTATCTTCATCACTACATCAATTTCGAACAGGGTAGAATTACGGGAAAAAGTAATTTTTATCTGCAAGAGGCGCTGGCAAAGGATTTTAACTTGTTTTTCAAAGATCAAATGAAGGCCGACTTTTCTCAAAGAATCCCAAGTGATCAAGATCTACTGTTGGGCGTTAGTCTGGACATCAACGGGATTAAAACCTTTATCAACAGTAAAGTCCAGTTGAGTATGGTGACCAATTTTGCCTTAAAAGAGTATGGTCTTTCCCTCGATGATTTGCCCAAAGTCTTTGGTGGTGATCTTGTGCTGTCCTACGGATTGTTTGACAATCGACCTTCTGCAATGTTCAGTGGTTCCATTGCCGATGAAGCAACTTTCCAAGTGATGGTAGATGCCATGTTGAGCAAGGGCCTTTTGCAAAAGGGAGATAAAAAATGGTATGAACTTACGCCAAGATCCTTGTCTAAACTATTTCGCTCTTTCAATCTAAATTTGCCCATCGACAAAGGAGGCTTGCTGATTCAAGATGATTATTTCCTAATTGCTTCTAATGATCTTTTGCTTAAAGAAATGGAAGACGGTACGTTCCAATCCCTTGTAGAGGCTATTCAATACCAAAATATTGCGGGGCAGCTCTTTGGCGCTT
>JBCCSR010001182.1:0-2315 GCA_039199865.1 Bacteroidota bacterium | reverse complement strand
GTTTTTTGGGGTTAGGGAGGAGCTATCAAAGCTCCTCTCCCTTTTTTTGGGCCCAGCTCAAGTCCAACATTTCTTTCTCACTCGATAGATTTCTTTCTAAAAGCAATTCCATTTTCATTCCTCCTGAATATTCGATCTGTGTTTTCATCTCTTGGCGAGTTGGCGGTTTCTTAGCTATTTTATGGAGGCCATCACTGCCGTGATCTGCCTATTTTCCCAATTTTGCACTCGCCCTCCTTTTGCGAAAAAACTTGGACGCTTCGCTACTAAGTGCCAATCTTTTCTGTAATTTTCGTTTCCTAACCAAAAACGTACAAGCATGAGTAAGAAGATCACCATTAAAAGTGGAAAGGGAGAAATTACTTTGAAAAAAAGCGGTCGCTTTGTTGGCCTAAAGACCAAATCAGAAAAAGACATTGCCCAATCCAAAGAAGTTCGGAAAGAGGTGCTCAAACACCTTGGTGGATTCCACATTGTTACCCTCAATAAAGAAGGAAAATCTGTAGATGAGAAACTCGATGAGGTACGTAAAAAACGCAATGTGGAGGTAGGGACTCATGTTTATTACGTAGAAGGAAGCAGCAACCGCCCCCTTGTCCCAACGGGGGAAATCTATTTGATCTTTCAGGAAAAAACCAGTGAGGAGGAACAACAATTGGTACTGGATGAATACCGTTTGGAAGTAGTAGAGCGAAGAGATAAAAATCGGATGATTGCCAAGGTGACCAACAAATCTCCCAATCCACTCAAAGTGGCTCGCGATTTACAGAAGACTTCCCTAGTAAAACTAGCGGAACCCGATTTGGATGCGCTCCTAGAAAATTATGAATTGATTGAGCCCAACGATACGCTATTTGACCATCAGTGGCATTTGAAAAACAATGGAAAAGTGGTGGATGTCAACTGGCCCACAAAACAAGGTGCCGATGCGAAAGTGGCTGATGCCTGGAGCCGCTTGGGCAATATGGGATCGTCAAAAGTAGTGGTTGCGGTGATTGACAATGGTTTTGATACCGAGCACCCGGATTTAAAAGGTAAAATTTTCAAGCCCTTTGATTTGTGGACCAACTCTGCTCAACTCGAACAGGAAGATCCTCGCTTTACACACGGAACGCCCTGCGCAAGTGTTGCTTTGGCTATGGCCAATGGCAATGGAATTGTCGGCGCTGCCCCCCGAGCGAAGTTTATGCCCCTGAGTGGGACCTCTTTTAGTTTGCGTGCTACCGAAAAAATGTTTGATTATTGTGTTCAAAATGGAGCCGACATCATCAGTTGTAGCTGGGGCTCTACCGATCCAGCTTTTAGTTTGAGTCCGATGAAAGAAGAGGCCATTGCGCATGCTGCCCGAAATGGACGCAAAGGAAAGGGATGCGTGATTTTGTATGCGGTAGGCAATGACGACCTGGACTTTGTCAGTTTCTATTCGGCTCACCCGGATGTGATTGCTGTGGCGGCCAGTACCAGCAAAGACGAACACGCCAACTACTCCAACCGAGGAAGAGAAGTCACCGTTTGTGCCCCATCGAATGGCGATTGGCCCATCATTGCGGCGCGTGCATCTTGGGATGAGGGAGTCGCTTGGGAATCGGGCGCGTTTCGCTATTGGCGAGATGGACGCTCTCGTGGCAATCATTACAAACATTTTGGTGGCACCTCTAGTGCCTGTCCATTGGTAGCTGGGGTTTGTGCCCTTATGCTTTCGGCCAATCCCAACCTAACGGCAAGGGAAGTCAAAGAAATTTTGTCTACTACCGCGGATAAAATTGGCCATCCATCAGAATACGTCAACGGTCATTCTCCCAAGTATGGCTACGGTCGAGTCAATGCTGATCGTGCGGTGGCAGAAGCTTTGCGTCGAAAAGACAAGGGGGTTCAGGATCCAAATATTGTAGAAGAGGTTGCTACCGGAAGAGGTTTGTTTTTGTTTAGTGTCAAGCGACAAGCCTCCAAAGGGTTTGGGGTACAAATTGGTGCTTTTGCAGAATATGGCAACGTATTGATTCAGGCAGAACAACTAGAAAAGCAGTTTGGCGAAGACATCATTGTCAATATCAATGAGCTCAATGGCAAGACGGTTTATAAAATTGTTGTTGGTGCTTTTTCTACCAAGACGAAAGCAAGGACTTTGTTGAGTAAGATGAAAGCGAAGGGGGTGAATGGTTTTATTCGCAATTTGGAGGATATGAAGTAGTTGGCTACAACTTTCATAAAAATCACTCAAAATAATTCATTACCAATAAAATATAAATCAACAATATCATAATACATAAAAACAACATTAACAAAAAACAGACTTTTTAAAACTTTGGTATTTT
>JBCCSR010001181.1:0-2315 GCA_039199865.1 Bacteroidota bacterium | reverse complement strand
CTTTTGTCATCCCCATGATGATTTACCTACTGATGTGTTTCGAACGACAACCTAGTATACGCAGCAGTTTGCTCATTGCAGGAGCAATTCTTTTGGCCTATGGATTGCACTTCTATTTGTTTGCCTTATCCATTTTAATGATCGGTTTTTACTGGTTGATGAAACTACTGCGTCAGCTCAGCCTGGAGCATTTTAAAAAGGTATTGCTATATGGAGGGGTACAAACACTGCTGCCCTTTATCATTCTGCTGGTCTTTTTTGTAATCAACGATCCGATCACGGATCGACCGATGAAACCCTATGGCTTCAAAGCCTACCGAGCCTATTTATTGAGTGTATTTTTTCCCTTAGACTTCTATCCGGGAACACTGTTGAAGTCCTGGTTGGGGCCGATGAAACACATCAAAGGAGAGGGATTGTCTTATGTTGGGCTAGTGGCAACGGGTTTCGTATTTGTTGTGGGATTACGTCGTTTGTGGCAATGGCGTAGTGGTCGTCTTTTTGCTTCGGCAGATGAGCAGTTCCGTCCCTTTTTGCTGCATTTGTTTGGAGCGGGTTTGATCTTGCTTTTCTTGTCTTTGGGACTCCCTTTTGTGGTCCAGGGATTGGAATTTTTACTCGATTACACGGGCCCCTTGAAGCAGTTTAGGAGTATGGGCCGCTTTGCCTGGGTATTTTTCTACATCGTTAATATCATCGCTTTTTATTTGGCATATCGCTGGTCGAGAGGAATCGATCGAAAAGGGCTACGATTGGCTTTTCTACTGCTCCTCATTGGGATCCTCAATCTAGAAGCGATGGTTTCTCTATTCAAACCCAAATACAAATTGTATCCCCATCCTTCTATTCGGCACCATTATCGTGCAATCGATACGCCTTGGTTAAAAACGATAGATTGGACGCAATATCAAGCCATTTTGCCAGTTCCGTATTTTCATATTGGGTCGGAAAATATCTGGGTGAGGGCAGAGTCTCCCGTTTTACCGAGAAGTATGTGGACTTCTGTCCAAACGGGGCTTCCCATTCTTTCTAGCTTTATGGGAAGAACCTCTTTGAGTCAGACCCTTGAATTCATGGCTTTGGTGAAGGAACCCTATCAACCTCTGCCGATATTGGAAAAAATGGATCCAGAAAAATCAATCCTCATTTTTCTGCAAAAAGGCAATTATGAATCGAAAAAGGAGCAATACGAATTTTTGTTAGAGGATTTGCCCCCAATTTATGAGGATAAGCTGATTGTCTTGTATGAACTCAAGCCCGCAATTTTGAGACAGCGGATCGACGATAGAGCAGTGGAAGCTCATGCTGCATTTGATACTCTAGCTTTGGTGCAACACCAGGAGTACTGGTCGACAGATAGTTTGGCCAATGCCATCAACCTGACCTTTGACCACCATGCTTTGGAAAGAAATTACGCGGGAGGGGGAGCTTTTGCTGGGGCAGAAAAAATAGAACATATTGTATATGAAGGCCATTTGCCCAAGCAAAAACCGAATGTTCCTTATATTTGTTCGGTTTGGGCTTATGTTCAAGAAGATTTACAGGCCAGGACTTGGTTTAACATTGAAGAATACGATCGATCGTCTGGTAAGCGACTGTGGAAGAAAGGCTATAAATTGGATCAACAGATCCAAGCCATTGATGGAGAATGGGCATTGATCGAAATTCCTTTTCAGTTGCGCAAAGCAGATAGTGGGGTCAGAATTACGGCCATCAATCACGATTTGTTCAAAAAGCAAATTCATCTCGACGAACTGATGCTTCGTCCTAGCGATAGCAGCATTTTTCGAAAGGAAAAAGAAGGGTTTTGGCTCAACAATAGAAGATACAAAAACCAGTAGAGCGCACCAAAATACATTGGCTATCTAATAGACTTTATTACGAATGATATTGTATGTAAGAAAATGGATCATTTGCCGCGACTCTGCTTCACAGGTTCACCTTAATAGCCTCCGGCTATTAGGCTGCACGTGTTCATTGATTCCCAACAAAGCATCTCATTTGCTTCCTCTACAAAACGATTCGTTATAAAGTCTAATAAATGAAAATTGTCAACATGATGTTGCTAATCAAAAACGCGGTTATTGTTCATCCCGGATCAAAACTAAATGCAAAGAAAAGGGATGTATTGATTAAGAATGGTAAAATTGATTCGATCAAAACCAAAATTGATCCTCCTTCTGGCAAAGTGGAAATTTTGGAAGCCAAAGGGGCCTTTTTGTCCATCGGTTGGCTGGATGTTGGCGTTCAAGTTGGCGATCCAGGTTATGAACATCGAGAAACGCTTCAGACCGCTGCTGCTGCCGCTGCCTCAG
>JBCCSR010001180.1:0-2320 GCA_039199865.1 Bacteroidota bacterium | reverse complement strand
TAGCGGATAATGGCAAACGCCATCATGTCGGTTTGATGCACGGCGCTCAGAGTGGGCACTTGCTGGTGCATTGCAATAGTAAAATCATTCTCATTGATTTTCATGTACTCGAAAGCAACACCTATTCTATTTTCATCGACGATCAATTATGTGAAATTTCCATTGAACGTAGAGGCAATCAGTTTTTCTATGGTTTTGAAGTCAACAGTACAGCTGATACCCCTCGCAATCGGCAGCGTAAGAAGATTGAGAAAAAACATATGATGCAAAGCCTAGCCTTTGTGGGAACGCTCCTCATTGCCATCATCGTTACCATTTGGGCCCTGACCCGTTGGAATGAATCGGAAAACTGGTCGAATACATCTGCGGAGTTGAAAAAGAAAAGTCAAGAAGCCAATGCGCGAGTACTTATTTCTGATGAAAAGAAGGGCGCTTTCGCCAATTATTTCTTCATTGTCGATGGCAAATCTTATCATACCCTTACGACCTTTCCCGTAGAGCAAAATACCGTTTTAGAAAACGGGATGCCTTTGGAACCCGGTGACGAATTCATCGTGAGCTACATTCCCGGCAATCCGCGAGTCAATAAAATTGATTACAATCGACCGACGGTCAAACAGGTACAAATTTATCAGAGGCGTTGTTACCGAAAATATTTGCAAAGTCAGCCCAGCATCGATACTACTTTAGCCAAGTGCTTGATCAATGTTGCCTACGAACAAAATGGCATTTCCGGATTAGCGGATATCTACTTTCAACAAGCGAGTCCAGAAGAAAATCCACACCATAACGTCAACTCCTTTGGACGGCTGACTCGCGCCATTCCCTTCAAAAAAATGGTCGAAGATCGTTGTAAGGGCTATTGATATTTACTTCCTTATCTCTCTAATATTCGTTACCTTTGCCCACCGATCTCCAAAAGCAAAGTTTTTAGATTTTAGAATAAGCTGGTACATGGAATATTTAGCCCAACATATTGAAGGATTGATCTTTACCTCTGAACACCCTTTGAGTCTCAAAGATATCAAATCCTGTTTGGAGGAGACCTTTGAAACAAAGTTCAAAGAGGCAGAACTACTCACGGCAATTGATCAGATCATCGAACGTTATAAAGGAGTGGAATTCTCCTTTGAAGTCCTGTCAATTGGCGGTGGATATCAATTCTTAACCAAGGGGGCGTATCACCAATCTATTGGGACCTTGCTCAAGCAAAATACCAAAAAGCGCTTGTCCCGAGCAGCATTGGAGACCTTATCCATCATCGCTTACAAACAACCTGTGACCAAAGGAGAGTTAGAAAAGATTCGAGGGGTAAGTTGCGATTATGCAGTCCAAAAGTTATTGGAAAAAGAATTGGTGACCATCATCGGGCGAAGTGAAGGACCGGGCCGTCCTTTACTCTACGGAACCAGCCAGAAGTTTATGGACTATTTTGGTCTCAATAGTATTGCAGATCTGCCCAAGCCTAAAGATTTCAAAGCACCAGATAGTGAAGTAGGGGAGGTCGCTCCCATCGAAGAGGCGGTGCCACAGGCTGTCGATGTAACTGGTGTGGATGAAAATGGAGAGGTAGAAGAAGCCATTACCGTAAAAATAGAAGACGCTGCTCCTGGCGATGCAATTGTCGAGCCCGTGTCTGATGAATCGCCTACTTATGAAGCCAGTGTGGCCATTGAAGCGGAAGAGACTGAACTACTCTCTGAGGCTGAAGTGTTGTCAGAAATAGAAAAAGGAGAGGAAGGCTTGAACCACGTAGCTACTGATATTGTTGCACAGGAAGAAGAATAGCCGTGTAAGGCCGATATTTTACACCCCATTCATTTGTCGAACTTATGGATCAGTCAAAAAAACCTCTAGTCAATCGTGTCGCCAACAGTGGCTTGATTACTCTAAATTTAGAAAACTATTTTCCTCAGGAAGAATTGTCGGTTTTTGATCTGAAGGATTACCTCTACATGGAGTTAATGCTTAAAGAAAAGGAATTCCGTGCGGCATTGAAAGCGCATGACTGGACTCAGTATGAAGGAAAGTATTTGGCTATTCATTGTTCTACGGACGCTATCGTTCCCGTGTGGGCCTTCATGTTGGTGGCTGCTTACGCTGAGCCACACGCCTTACAGGTGTTTCAAGGAGATGCCGCTGCCTTTTATCAACATGCTTTCTATCGGGCATTAGAGGAAATTGATGCTGCTCAATACGAGCAAAAGCGGATTGTGATCAAGGGCTGTAGCAACAAGCCGGTGCCCGTAGGTGCCTACGTTGAACTGACCCGCAAACTTCGTCCCTACGCTCAGAGTATTATGTATGGTGAGCCCTGCTC
>JBCCSR010001179.1:0-2323 GCA_039199865.1 Bacteroidota bacterium | reverse complement strand
TCTTTGAAGTCCAGCTTTACTTCTGTCAACTGCTCTTCGGTGGATGGAAGACATCCTGAAAATAAAAGCAAGCATATTAAACCATTAAAAATTGATCTACTCATTGAAGTTTATCATTAACCAAAGGAATGAAACAATCACTACATTATCGTCAATACAATGCCCCTGCAGTCTTTTGCGCATTTCGAGAATGCTTCTGAAAGACCGCAAATTTACAGTAGACTTTATTTTTAATTGTCTTTTTCAGCAAAGAATTTGTTTAAAAACCTATCCGACTGGCTAGCCGGCCTCTCAAAACACTTGTGAATTGATTTTTTCCTTCAACTCTTCAGCTTCATTTCGAGTTTTTGAACCACTTCGAAACATTAAAAGTCCAACCTAAACCCCAGCAAGTGTAATTTATGCCTGCCCTGCTTCTCTAGCTTTCCGGGCATCCCGAAAACTTTTGATGTAAATCACCATTGCAATGGCACACATTACGATCATCGCTGCCACTCGGAAGATCGCTAGATTATCACCACGACCAATAGCTCCGTTCAAAGGTCTGACCAAAGCGATAATCAAAAGAAAGGTCAGTAAAACGATAACATGCGCAACTACTTTGTTTTCCTTTTGCATTAATGGGGTCAATGCGGCAAACAAAACGCCAAAAAAAGCTGGAATTAAAGCGGTTACCGAGGGGGTGTCAGATGATCCAAAAAAGTATCCCCAGACACTCATTGTAATGAGAATAAAGGCTGTAAGTAAATTGATTTCGTAAGGTTTCATGTAATGTTTGTTTTTTGTTTTATCAAAGTAATTTCAAGACTACTCTGTATTGTAAATAAATTAGCTTTTTTGTATTCCACAAGCGAATGGGCTAGCTCATCAATTGAAGCCTCCACCAAATTCTTCGTTCTCTTCCTCTCCGCTTTGCGTGCTGTCTCTCATCTCTTCCTCATCACCAAATAAGTCGTCACCAAAGTCCTCATTCTCCTCGTCAATGGGTGCATCCGGATCAAGTGGTGGCCGTCCTTGATAATCGTATTCTTCGCAATCGATGACGATTCCCAAATCGCCAGGAGGAATATTAAAGCGGGCTTCAATATCATAATCGACTGCTTTATCCCGTTCGAGTTTTCTGAGTAATTTAGCGAAAAATGGACGAGCCATTTTGGCTCCAATCCCCAAGTTTAAGGTTCGAAAACGTATCCAACGGTCATCTCCTCCAACCCAAGTCCCAACCACCAAATCAGGGGTTAAGCCCATAAACCAGCCATCTACGTAATCATTTGTCGTTCCCGTCTTCCCCCCTACTTCACTCTTGATGCTTCCAAAGCCCGACAGACCTTGATTCATAACACTCTTAAGCATATTGACCATCACAAAATTGGCATTAGGATGCAGGGCTAGTCGTTCTTCCGGTATTTCCTGATAAATGGATCGACCGTTTTTATCTTCAATCCGGGTAATAAAAACTGGCTTGTTGTAAATGCCATTATTGGCAAAAGTAGTATAAGCCCCCGTCAACTCCTGTACCGTCAAATCACTAGCTCCCAAACAAATGGAGGGCGCATGAGGAATTTTGTAAGTTCCATTCGACCGACGATAAGTGCTGGAAAGCCCCATATTGTTGACCAAATTTCGAACGGGAGAAGCATCTCCCAATTGTTTCATCAGATAAACGGAGACGGTATTCTTGGAGTATTGTAGCCCTTTAAATAGGGTGTAGGGCGCTCCGGAATACTTGCCGTCCGCATTATTGGGTGTCCACTCTTCTCGCAAATGAAAATTCCCTTCGCCAGGATGGATCGTGTAGGGAAGATCATATACCTGCATACAAGGAGAGACGCCCTGTTGAGCAATGGCCGTCGCATACACAAAAGGCTTGAAAGTCGATCCGACCTGACGTTCAGAAGTAACGTGATCGAACTGAAAGTACTTATGATTGATTCCTCCTACCCAGGCCTTCACGAACCCCGTAGCTGGGTCTACCGCCATCGAACCAAGTTGTAGAAACATATGGTGATACTTGATAGAATCCAGAGGCGACAAGATGGTGTCTTTTTCCATTTGGTCATTGTAAGCAAAGACGGTCATTTTGACGGGTTCGGCGAATTTCTGCTTGACCGTATTTTGTAGCGCACTCCATTGTTTCTTCAAGTTGGACCAATGGGTTGAAGCCATAATTTTTCGATACTTTACCGCCAGTGGCGTACCGACCATCTCCTGAGAAACCAATTTGGCAATCGACCCTTTCTTCTTGTCTTCGATTAACATGCGATCAATGTCGATAGCAGCGATGCCCAGCAGCCCGAAGCCCACCACCACGCGGGTCCGACGG
>JBCCSR010001178.1:0-2324 GCA_039199865.1 Bacteroidota bacterium | reverse complement strand
TTGTGGAGAATACGACGATCTCCATTGAGTCAATTGTTCCCTCGGGAGATCTAAATGCCAGGGGCATCAAAAAAATTAAAAGGGACAAACACAAAGAGAAATGGAAATATACGAGTGTGAAATTTAGACTCGATCATCCTCGGGCAGACCTACTGAAAGGAAAGCAATTTGCATTCAGGTTGCAAAATTTGGATCGAGGGACTTCCGTGGAATTCAATGAGGACAGTGCCAACCCAAACAACCTAGTCGAGTTCACTTACTTGTTTAACAATGAATTTGAAAAATACCATTATAACCATCAAAAAAAGGATGGAGAGAACTTTGAAATTCAGTTTGTCTTGATCGATGGAGACGATTTGCACTTCTTGTACAATGGTCGATTTTCCGTATACGATGATGGAAAATGGATACAACCATGATGAAAAAGGAACGCTCAGTCAGTCTGACAAAATGATGAGAAAACAAATTCTTAATTTCTTAAATCGATAATAACGATGTTTAGAATAGTGATTATATGTTTTTTGGCATTGCTAATCGGCTGCCGTGGAGAAAGGACCAGTCCTCAGCCTGATCTTCCAAATGGAACGCCAGATGGATCGGACTCTCTAGTCAATTTGGTAGCCGTTCCGGATGTGATTAAAGTGAATTTCTATTTGGAAAATTCTCATAGCATGGGAGGGTATTATGGTCATGCTTCGCGATTTTACGAAAATGTCGACGGACTGATCACTGACTTGATGATCGACGGTTTTGATTTGTATACCAACACCATCGCCGAATCGGTAGAAGAGTACAGTAGCCCGGAAGACTTTAGAACGGCTTTGAATCCAACCAATGATACACAAATTGCCATTGGTAAAAGTTCTCCCTTGGGAAGTATCCTACAACAGGTATTTGAAAAGTCCAATACTTCGGAGCTAAACATTTTGGTGACGGATGGTATCATCAGTGGGTCCAACGAACAAATTGAGGATTTAAAAAGGAAAAATAAAGATTACAACTTAGAATACATTTCGAGCTTGGTCAATGACATCAAACTGGGTTTGAGCCCTTACATTGATCAGTTTGAAACAAAAATCTATGCCTTCAAATCCGACTTCGAAGCGTCTAGAGCTAATCCCTATTATAAATTAAATAACAGTAAAGTAACGAAAGGAGTCTTTCCCAATCGGCCTTACTATATTTTGGTCATTGGAACACCAGAAGTTATGGATGTTTTTGAGCAAAAGTACGCCAGAAAAATAACCGCGGAGCAAGTACTCGAATTTGGGTTTATCCCTCGTAAAGATGAAGTTGCCAAACTAACTCGATTTGCCATTACCAATGCTTGTCGAGTGGACGGAGAGCGCCTCATTTTTGAAGAGGGGAGAGGCAGTTACAAATTCTCATTATTGTTGGACCTAGACGATTTTCCCTCCCAGTATCAGGATAGCGAGTTTTTATCGGAGACGATGGAGTTGCGAGACGATCAAGATGATGTTTTGCAAGATGTATTATTGGAAACGTATGCGTTAAAGGAGCTACCTGGCGATCTATCTATTTTTCGAAAGGACAGTCGACTCAACAAAGAAATCAAAGGGTACACCCACGTAGTGACTGCTAGTTTAGGAGATATTGCTCCTGCAAGCTTGACGGAATTGAAACTCGTTTTTAAGAAAGACTATCACAATTGGTATCAGCAATGGAGTTCGCCAAATGATTTGGACATTGATTTCAATGACAATAAAACCTTTGGCTTCGAACACTTCGTCTCCGGCATCATCCAAGCCTATGGAGGCCTTGACCAACCCATCTATGAAAAAAGAATCAAAGTTGAAACTCATTAAAAACCATATCAAATGAAAGAGACCTTTTTTGGAATGCTTTATTTCCTAGTTACTGGTGACCCACAGTTTTCTTCCTTACGGGATTACTTCCTCGGAATCAACGGGGTGCAGGGAGACCCTTTTGTCAACACTTTTCTATTGAGCCTATTCGTTGCGCTAGCACTGGCACTTTTGTTTTATGTACTGCTCAATCGAGTGATGTATCTCAATTATTTGTGGGCTTGGCTATTGACCGCTTTGGTAGTGGGTATTGTAGCTTTCAATGTCGCTTATTTCCAATGTGGCACTTATGTCTATGATCCGAGTGATCCCATTGGCCCTGCGGGTTGGAAGTTCATTGGCTTGAGTACTTTTTGGGGCATCCTATATTATTACGTCTTTTCATTATTGCTCAAGCGATTTTCGATTTATGCGAAAAAGATGCCGCACAGTACGAAGTTCTAGGTACTCAAATTTTGAATAGATAACAGTTTTGATCTAAACCTATAATTTATATTA
>JBCCSR010001177.1:0-2329 GCA_039199865.1 Bacteroidota bacterium | reverse complement strand
ATTTTTTCTTTCTACGCATTTTATGAGGTGTTTATATTACAAATGTAGATTGATTTATCCACAATATTGCCAGCAAAAAACGATACAAAATTGGCTGATTTTTTTCTTGAATTTTGATCTATTGGAAACTTAATATACTGAAAATCAGTTGTAAAAATCAATAGTAAAAAGAAAAATTATGCAAGGTAATTTTCCTACGACAAGTTCTAAACCAATCGTTTTTAGTAGTAAAACTCAAGAGGTATACGCAGAGGGATGGGCCTTAGTCAGCAAAATGAAAGTTTACGCTATGCTTGGCAGGAGAGGGGAATTGGAAGAAGAGGTCAGACGTTACTTTAAAGTTGCGGTCAAATATCAGTTCAATCGGCTCGCCTCCGAGATGTCGGGTTTTCTCCAATATTATTATCTTTTTATTCGTGGTGATAAGTACCGTGGAGAAAAATACAGTCAGTTGCGGGCAAAATATGATGAGCTGTCGAGTGCCGAAAAGTATGTGGAGCGAATTTATGCCCAAATGGCTTACAAGATCAATAACAGTAGAAATTTATCTGCGACCCTGCAAACGGAGTTGGACAATACCTGTAATGATCTTCGATCGTACCTCAAGTACAATTCTACGCAAATAAAACTATACATCTACGGTTTGCTCAATATTCGAGCTTATTTGTTGAACGATCATGCTACCATCATTCGAAACAGTCGGTCGTTGATTGAATACCTCGAAGCACATAAAATTGAGAAAACGACGAATGCTAGGAAAGACTTGGCTTTTTCACTCATTTGTCTTGGCCGTTATGAAGAAGCCTCTACTTCCATTCAGCAAGCCATTGCAAGAATCAACAAGGGATCTTTGTCATGGAGCATTTACATTTATTACCGCTTTGTGCTGAAAATTCATCAGGAAGATTACGATGGCGCCTATCAACTTTACAAAGAGGCAGAAAAGAAGAAGCAGATCAATAAGGCCATGATGGAACAGTGGTTGATTACCCGAGGGTATGTCAAATTTTTGGTTCAGGGGCAATTGGTCAAAGGAACCACTCATTTCAAGCTCGGGAAATTTTTGAACGAGGTACCCATTTTTTCTAAAGACAAGGAGGGCAATAACATTCATATTTTAATTCTGAAAATTATACTCAACCTCGGCCTTAATCACGATAAAATTATCGATGAGCGCGATGCAATTGAGCGGTACATTGAGCGCTATTTAAAAACAAATCATTTACGTTCTAAGCTGTTCCTACAAATGTTGCTACAAATTCCGTTGAGCCATTTCAACCGATCTACTCTAGCCTTTAGAACGAAGAATTTGTTAAAGCGATTAGAAAAAGCCAGGACCTTAAAAGGTTTTGATCCTGATCGAGAGATTGTACCTTTTGAGCGTTTGTGGGGAATGGTACTTGAATTGTTATAGGTGCTTGGAGGATGATCCGTACCATGCAATGCTTTAACGAATAAGACAAAATGGAAGAACAAGGCCCCAAGCGAATTACTCAAAAACGCCTCGTACGTATTTTCAAGGACATCAAAAACTTAGAATCGGAGGAACATCGATTTTGTTTTTTACTGGGGGCGGGAGCCTCAAAAAGTTCGGGGATAAAAACGGGGTGGGAGTTGTCCGTGGAATGGTATCAGGACTTGAAAAAGGATTTGACGGCAGAAGAGCTCGACGAATGGAAAGCAAGTATTGATTTGGTGGAAGATAACCTGGGCGCATTCTATCCTTATTTGTATCAGAAGCGCTATGAAGTTTCTCCTCAGGTGGGTTATGAAGCCTTCAAAAAATTGATGGAAAAGGCAGAGCCAGGGATTGGTTACGTCATTTTATCTCAAATTCTGGCTGGTGAAAAACACAACTTTGTCATTACCACTAATTTTGATTATCTGGTAGAGGATTCTGTCCGACTGTATACGACGACCAAACCATTTACTGCTGGTCACGAAACCCTGGCAGAATTTATTTCCTCCCAGACAGAAAGGCCCACCATCATCAAAGTTCACCGAGATCTGTTCCTACACCCTTTCAATGATGAGCGGGCAACGCAACGCCTGAAAAAAGAGTGGGAGAAAGCCTTGAGGCCCATTTTGAACAACTTTGATTTATTGGTTGTCGGCTATGGTGGAAACGATGGTAGTTTAATGGACTACTTGAACAGTATTTCTGCTGATGAAAGAAAAACCATTTATTGGTGTATCCGCAACGAAGAAGAGCTAAATCCCAAGATTCTAAATCTACTCCAAGTAAAAGATCAGATTGTCAAAATTGAAGGATTTGATGAATTGATGATTGCCCTCCATGAGGCGCTTGGGTATACCATTTTTGAAAATT
>JBCCSR010001176.1:0-2331 GCA_039199865.1 Bacteroidota bacterium | reverse complement strand
CCTTTTTGCCCAGGTACAAATTTATCAGTTTCGCTACTACCAAATTCACTACAGTGAGATGACTAAGGAAATGTATTGGGAGAATTTCCTTAGGATTGACAAATTGGTCCATTGATTTTGTCGCTGCTTATCGGGGGCATTGCTTTTTTGATTTTTAAACTAAGGCATCGTATTTTTGTACCATGAAAATAGCAATCGCCCAACTTAATTTTCACATTGGTAATTTTGCTGGAAACGTAGCAAAGATGCTACAATCCGTCGAGCAAGCCAAAACTGCTAACGCGGATCTCATTTGTTTTAGTGAATTGGCCACCTGTGGTTATCCTCCCCGAGATTTTTTGGAGTTCGATGATTTTATTCGTTTGGCCGAAGAGGCCATTGAGCAACTGGCCCAGGCTGCCCAAGGGATTGCCATTGTGGTTGGTTCGCCTAGTCGAAAT
The DNA here is from genome assembly GCA_039199865.1 of Bacteroidota bacterium. Classification (GTDB taxonomy): domain Bacteria; phylum Bacteroidota; class Bacteroidia; order Chitinophagales; family Saprospiraceae; genus JALZUU01. The sequence continues at coordinate 1,891 of JBCCSR010001176.1, read as the reverse complement.
CCAGTGATCGAGGGAAAAGATTTGTTTAACTCAGCCTACTTTTTGGCCGATGGGAAAGTGAAGCAGGTCATCCACAAAGCCCTTTTACCCACTTATGATGTATTCGATGAATACCGTTATTTCGAGCCCGCTAGCGATTTCAATATTGTCGAATTTAAAGGGCAACGAATTGCGGTGACGATTTGTGAAGACATTTGGAATATCGGTAATGAAAATCCATTGTACACCATTTGCCCCATGGATGAGCTGATGCCACAAAAACCCGATTTCATCCTCAACTTATCGGCTTCTCCCTTCAACTATGCGCACTCTCATTCCAGAGATCATGTGATCGGTGCTAACGTGGAGCGTTATGGCATTCCCATGTTTTACGTCAATCATGTTGGTGCACAGACCGAGTTGATTTTCGATGGCGGTTCCATTGTGATGTCTCCCAATGGCAACCGTTTTGATGAGTTGCCTTATTTTGAAGAAGCTTTTAGGACCTATGATTTGGCGGAAGTCATCCAGGGAAAGGCAGAAGATGTAGAACAAGCCAAGGAGAAAATGCCCCTCATTCATGATGCGATTGTATTGGGAGTCAAAGACTACTTTGGAAAACTAGGATTCAAAAAAGCCATTCTGGGACTTTCTGGAGGAATCGACTCGGCGGTAACCGCGGTCTTGGCCACTCGAGCACTAGGACGCGAAAATGTACGGGTCGTCCTGATGCCCTCGGAATTTTCATCGGATCACAGTATAAATGATGCGCGTGATTTAGCGGAGAATCTAGGGATCCAATACGATGTTATTCCCATCAAAACGGCCTATGCCGCTTTTAATGATTTGCTGGCCCCACAATTCGCGGATCTGCCTTTCAATATCACGGAGGAAAACTTACAAGCCCGCATTAGAGGAATGATTTTGATGGCCATGTCCAATAAATTTGGACACATCGTACTCAACACCTCCAACAAAAGTGAGGCTGCAGTGGGCTATGGTACTTTGTACGGAGATATGTGTGGAGGACTTTCCGTAATTGGCGATGTTTACAAAACGGAAGTTTTTGCTTTGGCTCGATACATGAATAAAGATGGGGAGGTCATACCAGAAAATACCATTACCAAACCTCCTTCGGCAGAGCTTCGTCCCAACCAAAAGGATTCGGATAGTTTGCCAGACTACGATATTTTGGATGAAGTGCTGTATCAATATATTGAGCAGCAGCAAGGGCCCAAGGAAATTATAGCAATGGGCTTTGATGAAAAATTGGTTCGTCGAGTATTGCGTTTGGTCAATATCAATGAGTTTAAACGCCATCAAACAGCCCCGGTCTTGCGCGTATCCTCCAAGGCTTTTGGGATGGGGCGTCGGATGCCTATCGTTGGGAAATACCTTTCCTAAAAATCTTTGGCAAAAAAAAATCCCTGACGCGATCGGCGCCAGGGATTTTTTTTGGTTAGCAGTAAAGCTAACGTTTATGTAATCGTTTTGTCGTAATGATTTTCTTATCAATGTCCAACATTTGGACGAGGTACATTCCATTGGAAAGGTTCATAATGGAATACTTCTTATCTTTCACGGCTTGGTATTTTAAAACTTCCTTACCAATCAGACTAATGATTCTGATCTCATACACATCTTCGTCATTTCCTTGCAAAGCAATAAAATTGGAAGCTGGATTTGGAAAAATTTTCAAGGCTGTTTGCTGCTTATCGTCCTGTTTCGTTTGTGACAGGCCGTTTCCCATAGAAGCAGTCAATTGGGCTTGAGCACCAAAACCTAGAAAAAATAAAAAGAAAAATAGAAGTAAAGTGTTCTTCATCTACACATTTTTGTTTTTAATACCTACAAGTAAAGTAAGGTAATATTGTCTACTTTTCAAGTTTGAGGTGATTGCTTTAAAATAAAT
>JBCCSR010001175.1:0-2332 GCA_039199865.1 Bacteroidota bacterium | reverse complement strand
TTTTTTCTTCTAAAATAATTTGCGAAGCCTCCACTTTGGTTAGCTTCCCCGTTTTGGTTCCTCCTTCGAGCAACTTTACTTCTAGTTTTCGTCCGATATTTTTGGGATATTGTCTTTGAAACTTCAAAGGGCGGGAAATTCCTGGAGAAGAGACTTCTAAAGTGTACTTTTCTCCTAGCCAGCCTTCTTCATCAATTGGCTTTTCTAAAAATCGACTGATTTGCTGGCACTTTTTGAAGGTAATCCCACTGTCGCTGTCCACAAATATTTCTAGCTTGTTGCTGGCACTCAAGTGAAGGTCTACCAAAAAACAATCAGTAAATTCTTCTTCTTGAAACTTTTCAGCCAATAATGCCTCAATTTTCTTGATTTCCACGGTATGTCTTCGGGCTTTACAAATGAAGATTCGTTTCCATTTGATAAGGACAAAAAATAAAAAGAGGGAACCGACGGTTCCCTCTCCGAGTAAATTCACTGCAAATATAAGTTTTTTCAAAGTAAGATGCAATGCCTACCTATATTTAGCTCCGCCAAACCGTCTTAAACCCTCAAGGCAAAACCAACTTTCAAAAAAAAATGAAAATTAAAAAGGCCATTCGATAAACCCTGCTTTTGTATCTTTGTTTTATGCTTGATTGTTCTTTTTAGAATTCAAATTGTAACATGAACACAAACGATCTTTTACATCGAGCGCTGCAACTAGATTTTCTTAGTGCCGAAGAGGGCGTCTTCCTATTTGAACAAGCAACCACCGCAGAATTGATGTTTGTAGGCAACCAACTTCGCCAGCATCATCAACCAGGCAAAATTGTAAGTTGGATTATTGACCGCAATTCCAACACTACCAATGTCTGTATTGCCAACTGTAAATTTTGCAATTTTTACCGCCGTCCAAAACACAAAGAAAGTTACATTACGACCATAGAAGAGTACAAAAAAAAGATCGAAGAGACCTTCGCTTACGGTGGCGAACAATTGTTGCTCCAAGGGGGGCATCATCCCGATCTAAGTTTGCAATACTATTGTGACCTATTTCGAGAACTCAAATCTTTATATCCCAATCTCAAATTACACGCACTTGGACCACCGGAGATTGCACACATTACCAAACTGGAAAAGTCGAGTCACATCGAAGTGCTTCGCGCATTGAAAGAAGCGGGCCTGGACTCCTTACCCGGTGCGGGTGCCGAAATCCTCAACGACCGAGTACGTCGACTCATCTCCAAGGGTAAGTGTGGAGGTAGAGAATGGCTAGATGTAATGCGGGCTGCCCACCAGTTGCATTTGACGACCTCTGCGACCATGATGTTCGGACACATTGAAACCAATTATGAGCGCATGGAGCATCTAGTGATGCTTCGCCAAGTTCAATCCGAAAAACCTGCCGATGCCAAGGGTTTTCTCGCTTTCATTCCCTGGCCCTTCATGGATGAGGATACCATTTTGAAAAAGATCAAGCGGGCCCGCAACACCTGTACTGGTGATGAATACATTCGAATGATCGCCATGAGTCGCATTATGTTGGCTAATGTGATCAATGTTCAGGCTTCTTGGTTGACAGTTGGCAAGCAGGTGGCCCAGGTCTGTCTACACGCCGGAGCCAATGACTTTGGGAGTATTATGATTGAGGAAAATGTAGTGTCTGCGGCTGGAGCTGCTTTTCGATTTACTGCCGATGGCATCCAACAGGCCATCCGTGATGCCGGTTTTGAGCCCCGTCTACGCAATCAGCAGTATGAATACCGCAAAGTACCCGCCAATATTGTCCAGCAAAGTTTGGATCAAACCACCATGATTGTCGATTGACCCAGCTAGGTCACTATTCCCGTGGATACCTGAAATGAATATCGATGTAAGTGGTTGACTTTTGGGGTTGGCCATCCTTGATTGCGGGAAGCCAGTCGGTCATGCCCTCCACAAATTGTACTGCGGCCTCCGTATAGGAATCCTCTTTTTGGAGACGAATCTCGATATTGCTTGTGCTGCCATCCAATTCCACATCGAAATGGACTCGAACCAGCATATAACGAGCGTGCCCTTCTGGGTAAGTCAAATGCACTTTCATGTAGGCCTTGAATGCTGGATTTCCTCCGGGCCAAATCGCCTTTCGATCACTTTTACGCAATTCTTCCAGGGCCGCTTTTTCTGCTATCCTTGCGGCGAGATTTAAAGAGTCTGTTGGCGTAAACGAGTATTGCTTTTTGATCTCCTCTTTGGAAAAGGTCGAAAATTTTTCTTTCGACAAGAAATAGTGTCGTGTTTCTGGTAGCTGACCATTGAGATTGGTCCGTAAAATCAATTCTTCTGCGGTGTGTTTTTCAATGACAAATTC
>JBCCSR010001174.1:0-2335 GCA_039199865.1 Bacteroidota bacterium | reverse complement strand
GCTTTGAGCTGATTGCCGAAATCACCGATCTGGAGCGTCAGATTCAAAAGTCTGACTGGGTGATTTGTGGCGAAGGCAAACTGGATGGTCAGTCTTTACAAGGAAAAGTTGTGGGAGAAATCGCCCGGTTGTGTCGTCTACACCAAAAGCCTCTGACTTTGTTGGTTGGGAAAAACGAACTTAGAGCTCAGCACTATCAAGAACTCGGTGTAAAAAAGGTCTATTCTATTACCGCTCAAGCGCAAAACTCAGCAGATGCAATGAACAGAGCGGCTTATTATTTGGAGCAATTGGCCACAGATTGCGCTAAAAAAATACATTAAATCACATTTCGCATTATCTTTGGAAAGTATGGAAGCGTAGTGGACCCAAAAAATTAGCGTAGCGAAGGTCTTGATCTACGCTTATACTCTAAAAACAGGTGAATAGTGTTGGAGCGCTAAAGCACCCAAATACATGACCTTTGATCAAGACACTTTTTATAACTCCGCCCTTTACTCAGTTGAACACGCCGTATCCGGCCACGGCTTACCTGAAGGGTTTCTTCAATACCTTTGCTTGGCCATCAGAGCAAATGGATTTGGGGATCGAGGTCATTTTACAAGTTTTTTCTAAAGAAGGCCTAAAAAAAATCTTTGCTGCTGCTGAAAGCTATGAGGTGGAGATCTCTGAAAATGCCTATCGCATCTATCAAATTAGAGCGGCTTATCTTCGAACAATTGATCCCGCCATTCAATTCTTACAAAATAGAAATCCAACCCTAGCCCATATCATATGTGATCGAAATTATTTGCCTGAGGCCAGTCGATTTGCCCAAATTGAAGACTTGGATTGGGCTTTTGGTTCCATGGGCATTCAGGATCGTGCTAGGCATCTAGTGACCTTGTATTTAGAAGATTTGGGAGATTTCATCAAAGAGGTGATTGATCCTCATTTTGGGTTTAGTCGCTATGCAGAAAGATTGTCTAGCTCTGCCACGCATTTTGACCCCATCCTGGATGAATTGGAGCAGGAAGATAGCTTGATCATGGAATGGATGAAAGCGATCCTGGCTCGAAAAGTAGCGGCGTATCAACCAGATTTACTCTGCCTTTCTGTTCCTTTTCCGGGAAATTTATTTGCTGCCCTAAAATGTGGGCAATGGGTCAAACAACAGCATCCGACGACCATCAAGGTGGTCCTTGGAGGGGGTTATGCCAATACAGAATTGCGCTCTTTGGGAGAAGAGCGGCTGTTTGATTTTATTGATTTTGTGTCTTTGGACGACGGTGAAGCGCCACTGCAATGCCTGATGGAATACCTCAATGGGCAAAGAGCACAAAAGGATTTAAAGCGCATTTTTTACCGACAAAGTGGGGTGGTCCAGTACAGCAATGGTGCGGTAGAAAAGGATGTTCCACAAAGAGAAACGGGCACACCAGATTATAGCGGTTTATTGCTCAAAGACTATTTATCGGTGATTGAGTTGGCGAATCCCATGCACCGTTTGTGGAGTGATGGTCGTTGGAATAAATTGACTCTCGCTCACGGTTGCTACTGGGGAAAGTGTAGTTTTTGTGATGTTTCATTAGATTATATCAAGCGGTACGAACCGCTGACTGCGAGTCTATTGTGTGATCGTATTGAAAGTATTATTGAACAGACGGGTGAAAATGGGTTTCATTTTGTTGACGAGGCTGCTCCTCCAGCTTTAATGAGAGACTTGGCCCTGGAAATTATTCGCCGTCAGCTGACTGTAGTTTGGTGGACCAACATTCGCTTTGAAAAAAACTTTACCGCCGATTTGTGTCGCTTGTTAAAAGCCTCAGGCTGTACTGCTGTTTCGGGAGGGTTGGAGGTTGCTTCAGATCGCCTTTTGGAAAGTATGAAAAAAGGAGTCACCGTGGCACAGGTAGCTCGGGTAGCCAATCATTTTACCGAAGCGGGAATCATGGTTCACGCCTACCTGATGTATGGTTTTCCCACCCAAACAGATCAGGAAACCATTGACTCCCTGGAAATGGTCCGACAGCTGTTTGAATACGGAGCGCTACAGTCTGGATTCTGGCATCAGTTTGCTATGACGGCCCACAGCCCAGTTGGTTTGGACCCTCAGGCTTACGGAGTGGCCATGCTTGGCCCAGAACAGGGGACTTTTGCCAATAATGATTTGATCCATGAAGATGTGGAAGGCGCCGATCATCTTCGTTATGCGGAGGGCCTAAAAAAATCATTGTTCAATTACATGCATGGTCTTTGCTTTGAGGATGACCTGGGAAAATGGTTTGATTTTGGTGTTCCCACTACGAGTATTCCCTCCGATTACATTGAAGAGGCGATTGAGGCGATCGAGGCG
>JBCCSR010001173.1:0-2343 GCA_039199865.1 Bacteroidota bacterium | reverse complement strand
TTTTAGGAAAATCAAGAGGAGAAGTCCATCAAGAGCAAAGTAGATTAGATTGCGCGCTTATTTTTTTGTAATATAAAAGTGAGCAGTTCCCGTTCTGTCATTTTTGTCCGGGTACTATGCGCCTCTTTGCGATTGCCATTACTTTGGTATTCATGTCGGATAAAGAAAGGGGCTTCGTAATAGAGTTCTACGAAAAGATTGGATCTTCCTTCTTTATATTTTCTTCCTTTCTTGAGTAAATCAATCAGCTGGATGGCCATTTTTTGATTCATGGTTAGATCATTTGGTTCGCGATTTGGCAGGGGAACTCAAATGATAAGACAACTTTTATTCCAGAAAAAAATATCGGAAAGGACGTTTTGATAATTGCACTTTAATGTGTACTTTTAGACAACAACAGAAAACTAGAACACGATGTAATTTCAATAATTACACTTCTAACATTTTATTTTTTAAGAAGCATCTACGTTTTATTTAGGCCCCGTATTTTTTTTGTTATTGATGGAACGTCAATACCGAACACTTCTTTATCCTCATTCAATTTTATCAAGGTCCCTGATAGTTTTCTCGATGTTTTAAAATAGTCCCTCCATGCTAAGATTACTGTATTTGGAGGATACTGTTGCAAGGTAACAACTGATCAGTTTTTTATTTCTTTCACCATTGGCGCTACATCATTATCGACTGTAGGGCACTAAATGCTTATGCTATGAAAAAAATCAATTTAATGCTTTCCCTTTTGTTAATTGTGACCATAGGCTCACCATCATTGCTTGCTCAACAACGCATCATCGAAGTTGTCCCCAAGCCAACTGACCTTTCAGAAAAGGAAGCCGCAGCACTGACGACCTTCATTAAAACTTATGATGTCTATGAGATCGACGCACCGTACTTACACCAGCAAATAAAAGCGTACCGTACTTTTTTCGATTTGTCCTTTACTTTCCAAGATCAACCCGCCTGGAATATTACTTTGTCAGAACGCAATTTGAGAACTAAAGACTATCGGATCATTGATAGAACGGAGAATGGTCCAGTTGAAGTAAAACCCCATCCCATCCATACTTATCAAGGGTTCAATGATCGCGGAGAACAGGTTCGGATGAATATTACCAAAGATCAGATTAGAGGCTACATTCTGGGCCAGGAATCGGTACTCAATATTGTTCCGCTTTCTGCTTTTTTGCAGACCTCAGCGCCCAACTTATTTGTCGTTTTTCAGGGGATAGACTATTTGGAATTTGTGGGGAAAAATTGTGGGGTAACCGAAGAGATGGAACTCCATCATTTGCAACATTCCAAGTTGATTGATGGAAGTACAGAAACGGTTACCAGTGGTTGTTCAGTAGTCGACTTGGCAACTGATGCGGATTTCGAATATTTTCAGGAATACGGCAGCGTAGCCACTGCTACGGTACGAATTGAGGGAGATATCAATCTTATGGAAGGACTGTATCAAGATCAGATTGGAATTACCTTTGCTTTGGTCTTTCAGCGCGTTTGGTCTACCTCTGCCGATCCATACGATGCAACGGGTTTGAATGTCGCTGTTCAAGAGGTGGTCGACGAATGGGAGACCAACATGACAGGAGTCAACCGAGATTTGGTACATATGTTTTCCGGAAGGAATCACGGTGGATTGCTTGGCCAGGTGCAGGCACTCGGGACGGTTTGTGCCAACCCCACTGAAAGCTATGGTTTTTCGGTGGTTACGCCGATGAGCCATGAAGTCGTTGCTCACGAAATTGGACACAACTTTAATGGGATGCATGGGGATGCAACGGGTTGTGGTTGGTTTGGCAAACCCACCCTCATGTGCCCTTCTCCACCAATCAATTTAAACTTTTCGTCCAACTCGGTTTCGACCATCACCAGCTTTGTCAATGGCAATTGTGGTTGTTTGGTCCAATGTTGTCCGCTCGTCCTTAATTTTCCGTTTAGAGACAGTTACGAGGGGGCGCTCGGCGCCAATTGGACCCAAGACGGCGGTGATGATTTGGATTGGTCGTTTGGAACTGGCTCAACGCCTTCTTTTAATACTGGTCCTTCGGCGGCCTTTAATGGAAATACTTATTTGTTTATCGAATCCTCTTCCCCCAACAATCCGGGAAAAGAAGCCAACCTAGTTTCCTCCTGCTTGGATTTAACCGGAGAACCACAACCCGTTTTGACTTTTGCGTATCACCTGTACGGTAATACCATGGGGACGCTAAATGTCCAGGTGAGTACCGATGTTGGTGCAACTTGGACTACGATTTGGGAGGAGACCGGTGACCAAGGCGACAAATGGCGAACCGCATACGTTCCGCTCGGCAATTTTGAAAATGAGGTGATTCAAATTCG
>JBCCSR010001172.1:0-2346 GCA_039199865.1 Bacteroidota bacterium | reverse complement strand
TATTTTAAAACATTTCAAATTACTGGATAAAAGCCTTCCCGGAAAAGAAAAATTACAATCGTACCAAAACTTTCGGCAGGAATTGTTGGCCTTCAAACAGCAAAGAGCCTCTCCCATCAGCATCGATGAACTCTTGATTTGGTTGAAGGCCAAAATAGAGCGAAAACCCCTAAAAGTCGTTTATCAATCTTGGCTGGCAGATAATGATCATCTGGAATCTTAGGGACTAGAAAGCGCTTTCACTTAATTTTAGTAACTTGTCTTTTGATTTTTCACAACTATTATTACCATGTTTAAAAGCGCGATCTTATCCTTCCTCCTTTTGCTTTGTGCGACTCAATCCACTGCTCAACCAATGGACAATCCTTTTCTAGACCTCAACAAAGAAGGGCAACTCCAATTGACCCCGGCGGGAGCCTCTCATTTTGCCCGGCTTGCTTTAGACTGCATCCAAAGGGAGTATCCCAATAAGCTCAATCAGGTTTTACAAACGGAGCAAAGCATTGGTACTCCCCGAGCATTGCATCCCGCCTTCTACGGCTGTTTTGATTGGCATTCCTCGGTACATGGCCATTGGATGCTCGTCCGACTGCTCCGACAGTTTCCACAGTTGCCGGAGGCAGCCGAGATCCGTCAAAAATTAAATGAAAATTTAAGCGCAGAAAATATTGCAGCAGAAGTGGCCTACTTCAAAACGGCCAGCAAATCCTGGGAGCGGATGTACGGTTGGTCCTGGCTGATGAAATTGGGAGAGGAACTGTATTTGTGGAAAGATAAGGATGGACAAAAGTGGTCGCAAAACTTACAGCCACTCACCGAGCTCTTGACTGAGCGCTACCTAAACTTCTTGCCCATTCAAAGCTATCCCGTCCGCACAGGCGTTCATCCCAATACGGCCTTCGGCCTTTCCTTCGCTTGGGACTACGCCAAAACTACGGGACATAAAGCCCTCCAGCAAATGATTACGCAACGTGCCAAAGATTATTACCTTGAGGATACCGACTGTCCGGCCAACTGGGAACCTAGTGGAGAAGATTTTCTCTCCGCTTGCTTGGAAGAGGCCAATTTGATGCAGCGCATCTTGTCGACCGAGGCCTTTGGTGAATGGTTTGCTCAATTTCTCCCTTCGGACAAGCTACAGGCCCTTCATCAACCCGCAGATGTCTCTGATCGTTCCGATCCAAAAATTGTTCATCTCGATGGGCTCAATTTGAGTCGTGCCTGGTGCTTGTACCGCATCCTGCCGAGTATTCAACAAAAGCAAAAACGCCAAGAAATGTTGCAGGCAGCCCGACAACATTTGTTGGCCACAATTCCCAATATTGCCAGCGAGCATTACGAAGGAGGACATTGGCTGGCTTCCTTTGCCGTCTATGCCCTATCGGTCAATTTTTAAATCTTAGTTTAAAGCAGCGTGGACAACAAAAAAGTCGTTAACAATTGGCTAAGTAAATTACAACAGGAAAGCTGGAACTTAGAGTTGCTGATTTCTGGTTTCTCTATTTTCCTTTTGATCCAGGCGGGCGACCTGCTCTTGGAGCAAATGGAATTCGTGCGTGCGCACACCCAAAATGATAGTCCTTTCATCATTTCCTTTCTCCTTTTGATGGGGATTGCCTTTACAGCTTCCAAAGTACTGACCCTCAACTTGATCGTGCATGTCATTTTTCGGGGCTTTTGGATTGGTGCAATCGGTCTGCGTTCTGTCCAGGAAAAAATTGATTTCGAACGTTTGGGCTATACTCCTTTTTTTACAGAAAAACTTCGAAGTAAAGTTGGGACACTCGACCAGTTGCTGATTCGACTGGATACACTGTGTAGCGTCATCTTTGCCTTTACCTTCCTGATCGTCTTCATGTTCTTCTCGCTTTTCCTGTACATCTTTTTTCTCATGCTGTTGTTTCAGTTACTGGCTTCCCTTACGGATGTGGCCCAAAGCAGGATCGCTCAAAATAGCTTGCTCGTTATCTTAATGACATTCGTACTAACTGGTATGATTTACATGTTTGATACGTTAAGCTTGGGCTTACTCAAAAAAATCAAGTGGATCAAAAGGTTTTACTACCCCATTTATCGCTTTTACAGTTTCATTACCTTTTCTAGTGCCTATCGCAGTATCTACTATTCCTTGATCAGTCGTTTTCCCAAAAGATGGATCATTGCCATTATGACTCCCTATGTCCTCTTTTTTTCATTGACGCCTTTCCACAAATTTGATTATTACCAATTTTTTCCGGACAACGTTACTGCTGCTAACTTGGTCAATAATTTTTATGATGACCAAAGATCGAAGGAAGCCTATATCGAAACGGTCAGCATCCCTTCCATGATCCAGCAAACTGATTT
>JBCCSR010001171.1:0-2348 GCA_039199865.1 Bacteroidota bacterium | reverse complement strand
CCCTATTTTAATTCAGAGGTGGAGCTGGGAGAGATAGTAAAAGTTCCTGTAGTAAATAAACAAGAAAAAGAAAGAGTAAGACTGTTTATGGTTGATCTTCGCCAACAAATCTTGGATAGCGTTGCGACTTTCGAAGACTTAGCCTTGCAGCACTCTGAAGATGGTACCCGTAATTTTGGTGGCGATCTGGGTTGGTCAACACGTGGTAAATTTGTTGCAGAATTCGAAGCCGCAGCCTACAAATTGCAGATTAATGAACTGTCGGAGCCCGTTGAAACACAATTTGGTTATCACTTGATTCAGATGCTAGGCCGTCGGGGTAGTTCTATTAATGTTAGACACATTTTAGTTAAACCAGAGATTCAGCAAGAAGACTTGGATTTAGCTAAAAATTACCTGGACTCCGTACGGAATGTCATTCTAAACGATACCATAAGTTTCTCGTTTGCTGTGAAGCGCTATTCAGACGATGAGCAACAATCTTATAATAATGATGGTAGAATGGTCAATCCTGCTTCTGGAGATACCTTTTTTGAGGTTGGAGATTTAAATCCAGATGTCTTTTTTGCCATTGATACTATGAAAATTGATGAGCTTTCTGCCCCGTTTGAGTTCCGTGGACAAACCGGCGAAATCAACTACCGCATCGTTCAGTTGCAATCGCGTACCAGTCCACATACTGCGAACTTACAACTAGATTATTCAAAAATACGTCAGGCTGCTATCGATTCTAAGCGCAACCAATTTATCAACAATTGGGTCGATGATACCATTGGGGATACTTTCTTGAAAATCGAAGCCAAAAAAACGAATACTTGCCCCAATCTACAAAATTGGGTGAGAGATCGGACGGTCATACGACCTTAGAGTGCCAATTGTTGAATTGTTGAGGTGATGAATTATTGAATTATAGAAGCAATTCAACACCTCAACAATTCATCATTTCAATAATTGGTTCGCAGTCGTATCCACCTTTATAATACCTTTCGTATTCTCAAAGCGTACTTCCCAACCAGCGTTTTCTACCAGAAAACGGATGAGGTCTAAGATCTCGATACCTTGTGCTTCTGCTGAATCAATTAAATCACTTTCTTGAGCTTTCTGCTCAATGAATCTTTTGGCATCTTCCATTAACTCGTTGTAATCTGTTTGGGTGAAGCTATTAAAGGTTCCCTGTTTAAGATCGTAATAATCTACTTCGTGGTCCACGCTTAAGATTTCAGGTTCCTCAGGAATATTTGAAATCACAATAATTTTATCCGTCTGATTGGCATCTATCTGCATATTGCTCAAATCATAACCCACCGAAACTTTAGCTTGCACCCGCAGTATGGCTTTTTTACGAAAGATCGGCCAATCGTAGCGCCAATAGTCTTTGTAGGAATACAATTCTGAGAAATGGCCTTCAACGGTCACCAACTTTGCAACGGTTTCAATTTTTTCTAGTAGAACAGTAGCTTCTTTGACTTGCTGTTCCGGTGCTGGTTTGTAATAACTTCTGGCAAGGAAGAGCCCTAGTGCAAATGCTACTATTACAAACAAAACGGTTAATAACTTTTTAATCATGTTACGAGGATGTATTGTTCATTTCTGGAAATTAAAGCTTTTTCTTCTAAGAATCTTGGTATGGAAAAAAATAGTACTCGGGCACTAATTTCCCAATTTGGTCTATTCTTATAAAAAAGAAAAAAAGAGGGACTTATCTTAAAAGTTGTAATCACCCGATTGTAGATCGCAATTAATGCACAACTATCTAATTTAACCTACTTTTAAATGAAACGCTTTTTTCTGTTTACTTTATTGTTGGGCCTGCTCGCTCCCGTCTACGGCCAACTATCTTTACCGCCAAGTGGCAACAATCAGAAAGCTATGGTCCAGCAAAATATTGGACCTTTGGTACAAGTCACCATTCGTTATAGTAGTCCGGATGTTACTGCACCTAATGGTCAGGACCGTCGGGGCAAAATTTGGGGTAATCTCGTGCCACATGGTTTTACCAAACAAGGCTTTGGCCTAAATCAGCCAGCACCCTGGCGGACCGGTGCCAATGAATGCTCCACTATTGAATTTACCCACGATGTTATGGTGGAAGGTAAACCATTGGCAGCCGGAACGTATGCTTTTTTCGTAGCTACGGCTGAGTCTGGTCCCTGGACTTTGATTTTCAACAAAAATACTAGCGGATGGGGTAGCTATTTTTATGAAGAAAAAGATGACGCCCTACGGGTCGAAGTACAACCCGAATCCGTACCTTATGAAGAGTGGCTCACCTTCGAGTTCTCAGATCGTCAGGCCAATTCTACCGTGGCTGCTTTGCTTTGGGAAGAAAAGAAAATCCCTTTCAAAAT
>JBCCSR010001170.1:0-2349 GCA_039199865.1 Bacteroidota bacterium | reverse complement strand
GCTTACTCAACTCTTTGGTCTTCAATGTAGAAACCAGAGTGGTTCGATTGACTTTTTCCCAAAACTTTGGCAGCAAAAAAGTAAAACGTTCAAGAAGGCGCCCCGCGGGCTCATCGGCTGAACAACGTCGGGTCTACTAACATTTTTTGCCAACGGAACATTGACTTTTCTCAGCGGTCAATCGGGAATACCATCCCGATGATTGGTCACCAAAATTCCATAGTTGATCATTTGATGTGCTAATTGCTCACTTTTGAGCAACACTATTGGCTTAACTCCCGTTGAAATATCCAGAAAACAACGAGATCATTCGGTCTAAGTTATTTTTCACCAAATAATATTCATTCTTTACTGTTAAGCGACTCACTTTCATTTGATTATACAAATCATATCAAAAGTGCTGTGGCGAAGCAGATAGATTTTGTAACTTTGTGCCATTAAGCCAAACCAAACTTTACTAAATTATGCTGAAAATCCAGAACCACAACCTTCAGCCTGCCTCTCTGGTAGAAAAAACCATCATCATGGGTCAGGGAAAATTAAGCAGTTCAGGCGCCCTAGTTGTGAACACAGGAAAGTTTACCGGTCGCTCTCCAAAAGACCGCTACATTGTCGAAGATGACCTTACAAGAGATACTGTTGATTGGGGACCTATCAACCTTCCGATTGGACAGCAAGATTATCAGGCACTCCACAAAAAAATGATGCAATACGCGGAGACGCGTGATCAAATTTATGTTCGAGATGCGTATGCCTGTGCCAACCCCAATTATCGACTTTACGTACGAATATTCACCGAATACCCCTGGCAAAACCTTTTTGTCTACAACATGTTTCTGCGTTTGACGGAAAAAGAGTTGGCCAGCTTTTCACCAGATTGGAAAGTCTATGCCTTCCCCGGAGTCATGGCCGATCCTGAACTTCACCATACTCGTCAAGAAAATTTCTCCATCATCAATTTCAGTGAAAAGACCATCATCATTGGAGGTACGGCCTACACGGGAGAAATCAAGAAAGGCATCTTTTCGGTACTCAATTACTTGTTGCCTACGCAAAACAACGTTTTGTCTATGCACTGCTCTGCCAATACCGGAGCAAATGGAGATACCGCCTTGTTTTTTGGTCTTTCCGGAACGGGAAAAACGACTTTGTCAAATGATCCTGAGCGTCGCTTAATCGGTGATGATGAGCACGGTTGGTCCAAAGAAAGTGTCTTCAACTTTGAGGGGGGCTGTTATGCCAAAACCATTGATCTTTCTGCCAGCAAAGAACCACAAATTTACAATGCCATCACTTTTGGTGCGTTGCTGGAAAATGTTGGATTCTTTGAAGACGGTTGTACCGTGGATTACGAAAATGTAGACATTACGCAAAATACGCGCGTCAGTTATCCGATTTACCACATCGATAACATTATGTACAAATCCAGAGGAGATTTGCCAGAGAATATTTTCTTTCTCACCTGCGATGCTTTTGGCGTTTTGCCTCCCATCAGTAAATTGACGACAGAGCAAGCCATGTATCACTTTATCAGTGGATACACTGCCAAAATTGCGGGTACCGAAGAGGGCATCGTTGAGCCAGAAGCTACTTTCTCTGCTTGCTTTGGTGCTCCTTTCCTTCCCCTCAATCCTACGGTTTACGCCAAATTGTTAGGAGATAAAATTGAGAAAGGAAGTCGTAGTGGAGACGGAACCATCAACGTTTGGTTGGTCAACACGGGTTGGACTGGTGGCCCCTATGGAGAGGGCGGTCGAATTGAGCTATCCTATACTCGAGCCATGATTAAAGCGGCTTTGACGGGAGCCCTCAACAAAGTGGAATACCATGAGCATCCTGTGTTTAAATTATCGATGCCTCGTCGTTGTCCGGATGTACCCAATGCGATTCTCAATCCACGGGATACTTGGAGAAACGAATCAGAATACGATAAAATGGCCAATGATTTGGCGACTCGTTTTATCACTAATTTCAAAAAATATTCAGATAAAGCGGATCCTGCCATCGTCATGGCTGGACCAGAGTTGTCCTTGGTCTAATTCCATATTGAGGACTAAGTTTAAGCCTCTTTTCGCAAGCATTTCTCTAGAGAAATGCTTGCGATTCTGTTTCCGCCTCAACCCCCTCTATCTTTTCTTTATTTTGTTCTTTTATTCCCACTAAAATGCTAACTTGGCAGTCCATCAAAAACTAAGAAATGAACAAAGTAGTTGCCAATGCTGAAGCCGCAATCGAAGGGATTCAAAACGGAATGACTTTGATGTTAGGAGGCTTCGGACTCTGTGGAATTCCCGAAAATTGTATTGCTGCTCTGGTGGAAAAAAAAACATATCTGATCTGACTTGTATT
>JBCCSR010001169.1:0-2355 GCA_039199865.1 Bacteroidota bacterium | reverse complement strand
CTGTTGTAGTTGGCAGTCATGTTTGTACAATGGCTTTATTGAGATTCTGAACTAAAGTAAGTCGATCCCTTTATTCTACCAAGTCTATTTTTCACTAAAAACCCGATTGATTTTATTATTTTTAGTGTTTTAACACTATTTATCATTAAGTTGTCATGATTTCAAACCTAAAAAAGCCCGACTTATCTAAAGAAAAACTATTTGTCCTGCTCCGATCTTTGACCGTCAAACAACTGGGGCGTTGGCAAAAACTATTGCATTCTCCCTATTTCCATCAGACCCAGGAACTGCAAGCACTCTTTGCCTATATGAAGCCATTCCATCCACAATATCCCACTGATGTGATGAGTCATGAACAATTGGCTCAACATTTTTACGCGGATAAAAAAGGCAGCATCAAAAAGATCAAAAACTATAAAGCAGACATGGTTCAGTTGTTGGAAGAGTGGCTCATTCAAGAACAGTTAAAACAAGATCCGACTCAGCGTCAATACTACTTGGCCAAGGCCTACCAGGATTTACCCTTACCCAAGTATGCGCAAAGTACTTTTCAGAAAGCTCAAAAAAAAGCGGAGGCACAGGTTTATCGAGACCTTCCCTTTTTCCTCCATCAGATGCAAATGACTCACCTCCAATATTTTCATCCTGATACGGGCAAATTTCTCCAAAACCAAGAACTATTGAATAACTTGATGGACCATTTGGATCAATTTTACTTCCTTGCTAAGTACAAGTATGCACTCGATATGCTGGAGCGCGAGGAAAAATTTGAGGAGCAATACTACATTACCCTATGGGAGGAAGTTCAGTGTTTTCAAAAACAGCAAGCAAAAGCCAAACAATGGCCACTGCTAATTTTGTACCAGCGCCTCATTGAACTCAAAGCGAAAAAAACAATTGATGCCTCTCTTTTCCATCAATTGCAAACGCTTTTTTTCAACCAAATTTCCCTTCTTCGTCCAGAAGATCAACAAGCTATTTTTAAGTACCTAATCAATTATACCATTAAAGCCATCAACTCGGGAGAAGCGAGGTTTATTCCAATTCAGTTTGCACTTTACCAAAAGGGCATTCCACATCATCTGCTGGTTCTGAACCAACGCATTACCGTCATCACCTTTTACAATGTCGTTTCTATTGCCGCTAGATTGGCTGAATTTGATTGGATCGAACAATTCATTGAGGAGTACCAAAGTTTTCTCCCTCCCACCGATCGCTCGGATACCATTGCCATCTGCAAAGCGTTTGTAGCTTTTAATCAAGGCTTTTATGAGGCCACCCTCCGTTTATTGCTTCCAGTCCAGTTGAAAAATAGTGCACTACATTTGATCTGTATTCCACTGCAAGTCAAATCGCTCTTCATGATTTATCTCCAAGATCATTCCTACGATAGTACCATCTATTCCAAACTCAATAGCCTCACTCGTCGGCTACAAAAGAGGTATAGTCTTTCGGAACAAAACAAAGTGGGCTACAAAAAATACATTGATCAACTCCGTCGTTTGCTTCGTGCCCACCAATCGCCTAGGACCAGTATTCAAAAGATTGAACAAATCAGAGACAGTATCGAGCAGAGTCAACAAATCATTCACCAAAAATGGCTCATTGACGTTGCCAATCAATTGATCGCCCTCAAAGGAGCTCCCCAAAAGTAATCCCGGGCTTTGCCAAGAAAACCCGGGATACCGTCACCTTTTAATTACTGGCTTACACTTACACTTGATTAATGTCCTCTACGACGATCCCGTCCGTTCCGTACAACACCTCCAAATATTGACCAACAGCAGCTTGATTGCCCCCCATCACCTTCTTCATCTCGAAGGTGGTCAATACTTCTACGTCTTTCACTTCTACAGCTTTACTTAATGAACTCTGAATTTTAAACATGATAATAGATTTAAATGGATTAAAGGATATGAGTGATCGCGGCGCGGCAATCAATCGGACCCAATTGCTCGGGCCTTGCAGTGTTCATCTATTATCAGCTTTGCGTTCTAAAGCCGGATGGAACGAGACCATTATGATTT
This sequence comes from Bacteroidota bacterium, assembly GCA_039199865.1. Lineage (GTDB taxonomy): Bacteria > Bacteroidota > Bacteroidia > Chitinophagales > Saprospiraceae > JALZUU01. Next base: position 328 of record JBCCSR010001169.1, on the reverse strand, counting down.
GATTATTCTACTAGCTGTTTTCGTATTTTTTTCTTTGCCCGGTGTAACAATACTCTGGTATAACCTTGGCTTAGATCAAGTAAATTTGAAATTTCTTCAAGACATCACAAAATGACTGCGTGGTATCAATGTGAGAGCCACTCTAATTACATATGAGCTCCCCTAATTACTATTAAGTCCACCTACTTTTTGTCTGTCTTGAAACAGATTCGATGGCCTTCTCTTGGTTTGTCTTGTGCAATTATCTGACGGGGTGAAGGGACGATGGTGCCAGTTGTTGTTGAGACGACCACTTTGACCTTTCGATTTTCCAATTGATCTATTTCTG
>JBCCSR010001168.1:0-2356 GCA_039199865.1 Bacteroidota bacterium | reverse complement strand
CATTTTATTGGTATTGGTTTTGAAGGTACAAACCCCTTCAACGGCAGGGGCATTCACCGCTGCTCTTTTTTCCATGATCAGCCATGCCTTATTGGTCTATTTGCATCTCCTGATACTGGTCCCGCTCTTTTTTGAGCGCAAAGCCTATCTCGCCTATGCCCTTTGCCTGCTATTCTGCCTTTTAGGGATAAGTTATTTTCGGGTCGGCACCATGTGGTCCATAACGATCACCGTATTACCGTGGATGCAGGAAGTGATTCAGCCCCGTTTTTCTATGGCACTACTGTTTAATGGAGTATTTGTTCTCTTCGTCTCTCTTCCCCTTTATTTGGTTAGAAATAGTTTAAAAAAAGAAGCATTGGAAGTCGAACTTAAAAATCAACAACTGGAAGCGGAGTTGCGCTTCTTGAGGGCACAAGTCAATCCACACTTTTTATTCAATACCCTCAATAATATTTATTCGCTCGCTTTTGTCCAATCGGAAAAGACGCCCGAAATGATCTTACGGCTCTCTGATATGATGAGTTATATGTTGTACGATTGCAAAGAGGAAAAAGTCAAACTATCGACCGAAATCAACTACTTGAATAATTATTTGAGCCTTCAACAATTAAAAAAAGATGGCACCTACAATATTCAATTTGAAGTGGAGGACACCTTCGATGATGTCTTTGTTTCTCCATTGCTTTTTGTCCCCTTTTTTGAGAATGGCTTCAAACACGGTAATTTGGACAATACCCAATCGGGTTGGCTCAAAAGTAAATTTTGCCGCTTTACCAAAGCAGGCATCTACTTTGAAATTTCCAATTCGGTGGGCAATCCAACAAAGATAAAGCAAAAGGGAGGAGTTGGCCTCCAAAATATTAAGGAACGATTGGCCCTCCTCTATCCGGAACAACACGAATTGAACATTCAACAAACGACGGATTCTTATACCGTTCAATTAAAGCTACAAATCCAATGAAAATCAATTGCCTGATCGTTGATGACGAAAGACCTGCACTCCAACTCTTGAGCGCATATCTCGATAAAATTCCCCACTTACAACTAATCGACACTTGTGAAAGTGGACTGGAAGCTTTGACGATTTTGCAAAAGGATACCATCGATCTTTTACTACTCGATGTACAAATGCCCCACCTTACGGGGCTAGAATTGCTCCAGTCGCTTACTCGTCCCCCCGTTGTGATTCTGACTACTGCTCATCGCGAATTCGCCGTGGAAGGTTTTGAGCTGGATGTGGCAGACTATCTCGTCAAACCCTTTTCCTTCAACCGCTTTGTCAAGGCAATCAACAAAGCAACCAAACGTCTCCAACCCAAAAAGGAAAAAGCGAAACTCACCAATCCCAAGGAGGCCTCCCAATCGGAACGTAGCCTATTTATCAAAACTGCGCATAAAATTGAGCAGTTATCCCTCGAAGATATTTTGTATTTGGAAAGTATGCGTGAATATATACGTATTCATACCAAGGAAAAGCGCTATTTGGTTCATCAGACCATGAATAATATGGAAGAGAAATTGAGCGATGCGCGCTTTATCAGGGTTCATCGTTCCTACCTCATTGCTTTCGATAGAATCGATTCGATCCAAGGAAACACCTTAAAAATAAATGGGCAAGTCATCCCCATTGGTGGAAGCTACCGAAAGGCTTTTTTTGAGCAAATCAAGTTATTTTGAACAAAGGGATAAAAACCATGGCAAGTGCCTATTCTGTTCCGCAGCTCAAATCAAAATACGGGTTAAAAAACAAGGGCAACAACGAACAACCAGTGGGGCTGGATTGCTCCAGCGAACATCTGTTGAATTAGGAAAATCGAAGTAAGGCTATTCTACGGCACCTTTTTTTCTTTACGGATACTTTATATTTTATGGCATTTCCCGCGACTTCCATCAGTGACTTGCACTCGAGCAAGCCATCATACAAGGTTGAAGTACGGTTTTCTACGAATAAAAGAAAAGAGGTAAAAGGCGAAGGGTCAACCTATGCGCTCTACCACTGAGCTACCCTGGCTTTGGCTCTTTTTTGTTGGCGCCAGGAATGGGACTCGAACCCATGACCTCATGATCCTGAATCGAAGTAAGACCAATCTACGACACTCTTTTCTCTTTTGCCTTTTAGATTTTAAAAAAATACTTGAGCTCCATCATCCATGTTTTAGCGTTGCTGTACGTCACTAAATGCTAGTATTTTTTTGGCCAAGAGAGTAGATAAACTCCCTTCAAAATTTTGCTAAATTTTTCATTTTTTTTTGATAAAAAAAGGGCAACAACAAACAACCAGGGGCTGGATTACTCCAGCGGACATCTGTCGAATTAGGGATCGAAGTAAGGCTGTTCTACGGCACCTTTTTTT
>JBCCSR010001167.1:0-2364 GCA_039199865.1 Bacteroidota bacterium | reverse complement strand
TTCGCGTAGGAGCCTTCACACCCAGCAATCGGCGCGAAGCGGCACCTTTCGACAATTAAATGTGAGCTCAAAATTGGTTGTCCCGCAGTGTTGTTCCGGTGATCAGTATTTGGCCGTTACCCCATCGGGAATTGGAATTTCACTGGTAATTTCATTCCCGTAAGGATCGTAAAAATCCACTTTCCCGCTTGCCGTAAATTTTCCTAACTTCTCAGCGACTTCATCTTTATTACCCACTACCACAATGTGTGCATTGGCTGGACGAATGTACTTTTGAGCCATCATTTGTACGTCATTCAAGGAAACTTGATCTAATTTTTGCAAGTAAGTGGTGTAATAATCAGCAGGCAAGCCGTAACGAGCAGTGTTCAAGGCAAAGTTGGCCACCGTTTCTGGTTGTTCCAGTGAACGGGCAAAACTTCCAGCGATGACATTTTTGACCATATCCAAATCTGCTTGATCGATTTGTTCATCGCGAATTCTGTTCAACTCGTTGACCAATTCCATGATTGAGCTATCGGTTACTTCGTTTCGAACGCTTGCTCCAGCTCGGAATGACCCCACTTTTTCGTCACTTGACAACCGACTGCCTGCACCGTAGGTATAGGCGTTGGTCTCCCGTAAATTCTGATTCAAACGACTTTGGAAAAAGCCCCCCAACATGGTATTCATCACTCTGGATTTGATCACATCGGGATGTCCAGGCTTTAGCTCAACGGGATAAGTCACTGAAATCACGGATTGTACAGCTCCCGTTTTATTGATAAAGTCGACAGTGGTATTCTCTGGGGCCTGAGGCGTTGGAAAATCTACTTTGGGGATATTATTACTGCTTTTCCAGCTGCTAAAATATTTTTCAATCATAGGCTTCGCTTTAGCCATATCGACATCTCCTACTACCACCAAATAGGAAATATTGGGTTTGAAAAAGGTCTCGTAGTAATCCTTACAATCTTCTCTAGTGATGTTTTCGATGGTCGCCTCAGTCATAATTTCTCCGTAAGGATGATTCTTGCCGTAACGAAGGACATTAGAAACGCTTCTGGACACTTCACTAGGGTCTTCCTTGGATTGTGCCAAATTGGACAGGGTTTGCTTTTTGGCCTTGGCAAATTCCGATTCTGGAAAGCTGGGGTTGAGCAAAACGTCACTCATGATTTCCAGCAAATTTTCGGTATGCTTGGTTAGTGAGCTGGCAAAAATACCCGAGGCAGTAGTATTCAAACTTGCTCCCATAAAATCGATGGCTTCATCAATTTCTGCCTTTTTCCTATTGGCAGTTCCTTTGTTGAGCAGTTCTCCCGCCATATCAATATATCCCGCTTTTTCATTTTGCATGATATCTGGTGTATTGACAAAAAGGCGATAAGAGACGCGGGGAAGTTTGTGGTTTTCAACCAAGATGACTTTCAAGCCATTATCGAGTTCAAACTGTTCAGAGCTACCGATCTGAATTTTGGGTGGAGGGCCTGCGGAGGGAACTTGTTTACGAAAATCTTCTTTTCCAACCATGACGGTCGCGGCCTTTTCTTCCGCCTTTTTTTGTACCTGATCTCCTACTTTAGGGCTACAGTTGGCCAGAACCATAGCGACGAGTAAGCATAAAAAGAACGTATTATTTTTCATGAATTGTTATTTATACATAGTGTCTTGCTGAGCCGCCAAGATGGTACTCCAAGACTGTTTTAGAAATGTGGTATTCAATGGACTAATTTTAAGGATTTTCGGGCTTCGGCAAATAATAAAGCACAACTCGATTGTTTTTGTGAAAGTACTTTTTGGCGACTCTCTGAATGTCTTCACGGGTCACCTTCATGTAGCGCTCAATCTCTGTATTGATCAAGTTGGAATCTCCGAAATACATGTGGTAATTGGCCAAACTTTCAGCACGCCCGGCAACGGTGGAGTTGGCAGTGATAAAATCACTTTCAATTTGATTTCTCAATTTTTGAAACTCCTTTTCGGAAATGAGTTCATTCTGAGCCCTATCCATCACAGCATCCATTGCCATTTCCAAATCGGTAGGTTTAATTCCCATGTTGGCAATACCAAAAGCAAGAGAGACCCCAGGATCCTCCAACTCTAAAGAAAAATTACCCACAAAAACCGCTTTTTGCTGCTCATCAACCAGTGCTTTGTACAAGCGGGAGCTTTGTCCTTGAGACAAAAGTGTACTTAGCATTTTGACGGCGTAAAAGTCAGGCGTTCCTTGTGCCGGAATGCGATAGGTTTGTACCACGGCTGGCAACTGAATATTGTCATAAACGGTATCCCTTACCTCACTGGTCAATTCTGGCTCGACAACCGTTGGTCGATAGATGGGTTTGGTACTTTTGGGGATGGCCGCAAAATACTTATTGATCA
>JBCCSR010001166.1:0-2367 GCA_039199865.1 Bacteroidota bacterium | reverse complement strand
TTTTAATATTCCCATGTTGGGGAATAATGCCAGTGCAGGAGTTTGCTACATTTATGTGTACGCGGACGGTGATGATGATATTTACGAATTTACGGACGAGGGAAACAATGTACTTCGCAGTAATCCAATCGTAGTCTTTGCACCACCTCCAGTTGACTTGACCATACTCAATGCGACCAATTTATCCGATACCCTTAGTTCCGGCCAAAGCATCAACGTGCAATGGATGATAGAAAATTTAGGGAGTTCTACAGAAGTCTGGGATTACGGACTGTGGTATGATGGCATTTATTTATCGACCGATGAATTTTGGAGCAATGATGATCTGTTTGTCAAAGACTTTACGCAAGCGGGGCCTCTGGGGACCAACCAGACTTATGCGGACAACCAAGTCTTTGATTTGCCTCAAGGCATTTCGGGTGACTATTACATTCTATTGGTTGCTGATAATGTCGGATTGTTGAATGATGGAAATGACGTCAACAATGTTCGCGTGATTTATCCTCAATCCAATCCTGACGGCAGTGGCCCGCTAAAAACCATCCACATTGAGTTGAGCCCATCGCCAGACTTGCAGGTCAATACTTTTGTTGCTCCCTCTGCGGGTACTTCTGGACAACCCATTCAGGTACATTGGAAAGTCACCAACGCGGGAGCGGGTATGACTACTGGCACTTGGACAGATAAAGTTTATCTCTCCACTGATTTTATCATTGATCAAGGAGATCTCATTATTGGTACACAATCTCAAGAGCTAAACTTGGCCACCAATGAGTCTTATGAAGATACCATCGACGTTTTTCTTCCATCTAGTGTTGCCGGAAATTTTGTACTGATTTTTAGAACGGATGCCAATAATACTGTTTTTGAATTCAATGGGGAAAACAACAATACCTTCTTGACGTATTTGACGGTCAGTCAACCTCCACCATCTGATTTGCTAGTGTCGGACATTAACTTTAGCAATATGGCTATGGTTGGTGAACCTTTTAGTATCAATTACACGGTCAAAAACGAAGGCACCAACCCGGCTTCCGGACAGATGCGAGACCTACTCTACTTTTCGGTGGATTCCATTTTTGATGCATCGGATGTCCGCTTTGTTGATCCCATTTTCCGTACGATCAATTTGGCTCCGCAAGGAACAGCAAACACTACCGTGACGAGCAATACCCCAGGTTTGCCATTGGGCGATTATTACATCGTGGCTCACACGGACATACTCGACAATATCGTTGAGCAGAATGATACCAACAATGTGCGTATTGCAATGCAAAAGGTGACCATTTCGGTCAAAGAGTTGTTGATGAATGTTCCTACGGCAGATACTTTGGAAAACAATCAGGAGCTTTACTGTCGCATCGAAATTCCGGATAGCTTGGTTGATGAGACCTTGCTGCTGAGCTTGGATGCTTTGCCCGTGAACAGCGTCAATGAGTTGTATTTGAGTTTCAATGAAATTCCCACACGCTCCAATCACGATTTTAGTTTTAGTGAGCCTTTTGCCCCGGATCAGGAAATTGTGGTTCCCGAGTTGCAAAAGGGAACTTATTACTTGATGGCCTTTGGCAATACAGTAACGGGCGGTAGCGAACAAGACATCATATTGCATGCTCAGGTCATCGACTTTTCCATTCGGGAGGTCAATTCCAACGAGGGAGGCAATACTGGAAACGTAACCGTTAAAGTAGAGGGGGCGAAGTTCACCCCAGATATGACCATGTTTTTGGATGATCCATCTTTGGGAACCATCTACGCCACGGCCATTACTTTTATCAACTCAGCGGAAGTATTTGCCACCTTCCCATTGAATGGAGCCCTGGAAGGTTTGTACGATATTAAGGCGGAAAAATCCAATGGCGAAAGTACTATGTTGGAAGATGGCTTTGAGGTCATTCTTGGGGACTTGGGAACCACGACGGTGGGAGGAACCGGCAACAACAATAACAATGGCTTCTTCTGTAATATCGTCAACACGGGAACAGAGTTGAATTTGAGTAGAAACCTGGCTCACCCTGCAGCAGTACGGGTCAATCGATTGGTTCCGATTACCATCCAGTTTGGCAATGGTGGAAATGTGGATATTCCCTGTCCGGCCCGCTTTATCATTAGTTTGCGAGGTGCTCCGCTATCCTTTGACCCAGATGATTTTACCGAGAATAAACAGGAATTGTATTTAGAATTTCAGGAGCCCGGAGGCCCACCCGGAATATTGCGTCCGGGGGCCAGTGCAGCCATTACGGTTTATTCCTTCTCCTCTAGTCCTTTGCGGTTTTTGATTGCAGATTAGTAGGAGGGAAGTAGCCAGTGCGTGACCAAAATTCTAATGTCTAGTAATGAATCTAAAAAATAAAATGAAGCAAATGA
>JBCCSR010001165.1:0-2367 GCA_039199865.1 Bacteroidota bacterium | reverse complement strand
TTTTCTACTGTGGTTGGTATGTCTGATTTTAGTCATGAGTCTTTTGATGTGGGGTGCTTTTTTACGACTGGTTTGAAAGAATTCATGAATGTAGATTTTACGATTCAAAACTTAGGCGGTATTAGAGCTGGAATCGATCAAGGTCCAATTACTCGAATGGAAATCTTTACGATGGATCCATTTAACAACCAAAGTGTCGCCTTCACCAAAACGGTAGGAGAATTTGAAAATTTCTTTTGTGAAACAGGCTCCAGGTTCTTTTTCTCGGGCATTCAAATTGACGATAGTGGCAATGACTTTCAAATTGTAGATGCCAATGGAGTGCCCTTACCCGATAATCAGGAATTAACCATGGGCGTCAATGACTATATTCCCGCCGTTTTTGATGATTTCTTTGATTTTGAGGATGCTGATATTAAAGACTATACCACTGCCCAGGCTATCATTGGTTATTTGCAAAACATCAACTCGACCATAGATTTTAAAGGTTGTTCAAGGGTATTGCAATGCGATTGATTCAACTTGGAAACCCACATAGAAAACATAGAGACCTATGATGACTATGTGATCTAAAAAATCAAAGTGAAAATATAATATTAAGACATGTTGAATTAATCCCAAATCCTATCTTTACTCTGGCATGAGCTTACCACTAATCCCTTTCATGTCTTCAAGCCTCGTCACCAAGCCCCAACCAAAGAAATTATTAGCAATACCGATTAAAATTTCATTTTGGCCACTTTGCAAGGGCAAACGCACTTCGGCATTGTCCAAGTGAAGTCTACCATTGGGAGTCTTCGCGATGGCTTGCCCATAAACATTCCGATCTACATAGACCAAATTGCCATTTACAAAAAGATAGATGTCATCACTAAAGCCAATATCTAAGCCTTTCATTTGATCCATACTTGATTCTACAGTCGTCCTTAGCCATACCATTCGTCTGGTTTTATCCATAAAAGGACTTGAAATGGCTTCAGTCAGGTTGATTAATCCAAAACGGGTAGCGCTGATAGACTTCCAAGTGGTTGTTGAATCAGGAGGTGTTGCGGTGGCCATTGATTGTGTCATAGGAAGGGTGATTTCCTCGGAGTATTGCCAGTGGTTCAGGTAGCGGGGATCGTGTTTGTCGATATCGGCGCCAGGTGTTTGAGGCAGATCTTCAATGGCATTTGGCGTGATTTTCATATTGGTATATCTTCCCGGGCCCTCTACGGAAATACCACCACTACTATTTTTACCTAGCAATTCTGGAATCCATAAGACGAGCTTATCGTTGAGGTAACACTTCATCTGTTTTTGGGAAATGACCATTTTGACCTTATTCCATTGTGCACTTTTGATGAGAGCGTTGGCTTCGTATTGGTGTAAAATGTCCCAAAGATTGGTTCCCCTGGTGATTGGTGCGTATTGAATACCACCAAAGGCAATTGGATCATCCATCTTAAAAGCCCTCAGGTACATAAACTCACTGTAGAAATTGGCATCTTTTGTTTTTGATGCATCTCTTCTAAAATATAAGCCGGAAAAATTAGGTTCTGTAGGATAGAAGTCAAATTCAATGATACCCGTTGCGAAGTTTACATCTTTTAAAAAGGCCTCACCTTCTCCTTTAATCAGGAGGATGTCCTGACCTTCGAATTGTTCAAATGACATCGTTTGAGTATTGATCTCCCATTGGGAAGCATTCATTTGATAAGACTGAGTTTGGGCATGTATGCCAAAATGGAGACTAGTAAGGATAAGAAAGAGAAAAAAACGTACACTCATTTTTATTTAATTTTGATGGTAAAAGTGTGCGTTTGGGCTTATTTTCCCCGTTCAACCACCGTTCATCTTTGTTCATTTAATCAATCACCTGAAATGACATCTCAAAAAGCGAATGAAAATGGGTTTTCTCAGGATATCCTCCCAAAGATTATTGAAAAAATTGAGCAGGAACTCAATTGGGGTAGAAGTGAGCATTGGACAGGGAGCGATTTTGAAAAATTAAGTGATCTCATTGCCGAAAAGACAGGCCAAAGTTTAAGTGTTTCAACTTTAAAGAGACTTTGGGGTAGGACCTCACAGGCCGTTCAGCCTACCGCTACTACGCTTAATATTCTTGCTGAATTTACTGGGGCAAAGAGTTGGAGAGCTTTTGATTCTCCCAAAGAAACCTTTACTCACGATGAGCACCTAGATAAAAAGAAGCATTTCTCTTTGAGAAAAGTAAGTCTTTTTACTGCAGCTTTCCTTTTGCTGGTCCTCGCTTTATTTTCCCTTTCCGGAACCAATAAAAATATGGATGGACAGGCTAAAAATGCCATTGATCCAGTGCAGGTTTCGTTTTCCTTGGAGAAGGTGGCTAGAGGTATTCCCAATACG
>JBCCSR010001164.1:0-2368 GCA_039199865.1 Bacteroidota bacterium | reverse complement strand
GAAGTATCTGGAAGATCCGCTCGCCGAGTTTATTCTCAACAACAATCCTGCAGAAGGCAGTTCGTTTAAAGCCGAATTGACCAAGGATGAGAAAGGATTGGAAATCAAACTGAATAAAAAAGTCAATACCGACGTAAAAGAAGAATAAAGCCTAGTCCAAGACGGGTGAAAAAGTACATCGAAAGCTCATCTTTTGATGTACTTTTTTCTTTTTTTCTACAGAAAGTACTTACTTTATCACGCAAAATTGTTGGTTCAATAAGATCTGAGGTAAAAATCACTGGATTTAGCCAAATCTTGGAACTTTTTTTAACAATTTAACCTTAACACTAATACACGAGTACTAGGTTTCGTAAAATTCATTTATTCACTAAATTATTCTCTATTGGCAAAAAGACAAAGGCATTATCAAAGAAGGGGACCTGCTAAGCCCCAGTTTAGAACAAACGAAGCAATTAGAATTCCCAGAATTCGATTGGTTGGCGATAACCTCGAAGACGTCAGCCGTGTTGCTGGAAGAAAAATTGACCCCGATATCTATGACACCCGAAGAGCTCTAGATTGGGCTCGGGCCTTGGAACTTGATCTCGTCGAGATTTCTCCCAAAGCGGACCCACCTGTTTGTAAAATCATCGATTACAAGAAATTCCTTTACATCAAAAAGAAAAAGGACAAAGAAATTAAGTCCAAAGCGGTAAAAACCGTTGTCAAGGAAATTCGATTCGGTCCCAATACCGATGATCATGATTTCAACTTCAAATTGAAGCATGCAGAAAAATTCCTCAACGAAGGAGCCAAAGTAAAGGCTTACGTACACTTTCGTGGACGCTCCATTGTATTTAAAGATCGTGGAGAATTGTTATTGTTGCGCCTTTTAAAGGAATTGGAGGAAATTGGTTCTGCTGAAAACCTTCCCAAATTGGAAGGAAGACGGATGACCGTCGTCATCGCACCTAAGAAAACCAGCGGGAAAAAGAAATCAAAGAAAAATCCCGCTAAAGAAAATACCAAATCTTAACTGATCATAAAGGGAATGATAGCAGTGGTTTCCCTTCTATCATTCCCCTTTCTCCTCTTCCTATTTTATCGACTTCTAGATAAAGTTTTAGGATTCTTGTTCTAAAAATATTTTTTACCTATCTTTGCAGTCCATTTTTAAAAATCTTCTTCCTTAATCTCTTGATTAAAGGATCAAAAAAATCATTACGATGCCGAAGATGAAGACTCATTCCAGTGCCAAAAAACGCTTTAAGTTAACTGGCTCCGGAAAACTCAAGCGCCACCACGCCAACTCCTCTCACTTGATGAGAAAAAAGACGAAAAAGCGCAAACTCAAACTACGTCATGCAACAACAGTGAGTACCGCTGATGAAAAGCGCATGAAGTTGCTATTATGTTTGAGATAAAATCTGTTCGAAGGAACAGATTCAATCTTTTATTTTTTAACGAGAACACAGGTTCAAAAGTATTTTTCGAAATCCCTGTGTTGTACTAAAAACAAGAAAAAATGCCACGGTCAGTAAATGCTGTCGCCTCAAGAAAAAGGCGCAAAAAAATTCTAAAAGCTGCAAAAGGGTACTTTGGTGCTCGCAGCAAAGTCTACACAGTAGCCAAAAACGCAGTGGAAAGAGCTTTGGCTTATTCTTACCGCGATAGACGCAATAAAAAACGAGCCTTCCGCCGTTTGTGGATCGCTAGAATTAATGCCGCAGCTCGTCAAAATGGAACTACTTATTCCAAATTGATGCATGCCTTGTCCAAAAACGATATTCAATTGAACCGAAAAGTTTTGGCTGATTTGGCCATGAACCATCCGGCCAGCTTCACTGCGATCGTCAAAGACGCAGTCAACTAAATCCTTTCGAAAAGATAGGAAAAGGGAAGTGAGACAATTGCTTCCCTTTTTTTATGCCTCATGGTAAGATATCTACTCAATCTGCTTTTTTTAGCTATTTTAGCAATAAGAATGAAGCAACAAGAATTAGCAAGACTCTTCTATCGGGAAGTCATCAAAATCCATCAGAACGAAGCCTCCACTTCCGAGCAAGCCATTGAAGCGCTGTATCGATTGCTCAACCTACTATTCATAGAAGCGACCAAAGAAGAAAAGCTGCAATTTACCACCCTCTTTGCTCGCATTGCTTTTGCTGGACACAAATTCAACCTCAATCGACAACTCCAATTTTACACCCACGAATTTCGTAAACTGGCACGGCAAGTCATTGGCCAAAAGCAAAAAACAGAGCAACCCATCGAGTTGATTTATCAGCTGGGACTCAAGGTCATTACCTTGAGTATTTCCTCCATTTTCCGTCAAGGCATTCCCGGTGAGCTGGTAAAATCCATCGGGAGGAAGAATTTCTGCCAG
>JBCCSR010001163.1:0-2370 GCA_039199865.1 Bacteroidota bacterium | reverse complement strand
CCCTAGCAGTAGGAGCTACTGAAGTGGAATTTGGTGCTGAAGCATTGGCGCCGGGTGCTGCCTTTGCTGCCCCAGCATCTTGCCTTCGAACCATGGGCTTCGCTTTTCCCTGTTGGACGACATGGGTCAATTCATGCGCCAACAAATGTTTTCCCGCTCGGGAAGAGGGATCATATTTGCCTTCATTGAAATACACATCTTTTCCGTGTGTAAAGGCTTGTGCTTTTAATTGTCGATTCATCCAAACGGCTTTTTGATCGGTATGAATATTAACTTGGCTAAAATCTGCCCCAATGCCACGCTCCATAAATTGCTGCGTTTTGATTGGCATTCTCTGCCCTTGCCCTTTACTTTGATGAACAGCTTTTGCCACCGGGCTAGCCACCGTAGTTGCTCCAGAGGCGCCCTTGGCCTGGGCCATTTCGTCTTTTTTATCTTCCTGCTTTTTCGTCTGTCCTACAAGGCCGATGGGCGATACGGCTGCCGCTCGTCCTTGAGTCTTGGTGGAGCTGACCACCCGATCTGCAACTCGATCGGCTTGTTTTTCAAACACATCACCGGGTTCTCCTAATTTTATTTTGCTCTGGAAATTATCTTGAACCGATTGGCTAGCAGAGCGGCGTTTTGATCTTCGGTAAGTTCTACGGACAGACTTTTTTGCCATTTTTCAAGGATTAATGAGGAATAATTATATTGGCCTAGCTGAACACGGATAGTACGGTAAATGGTGTAAGAGAATCTAATTAAATGGTTTACATGGATTTTCCTTCTTTTTGAAATTCTCTTCGAATGCCATTGATCAAATCGGCGCTGCGAATCAGTTGCTCGCCTCTTTGTAAGGCCATCAAAGAAGTATATCGAACTACGTTGATGATGGCTCCTCCAGACAATTTGTATTTATTGGCCAAATGTACCAAGTCAATGCTTTCCTCCAAGATGGCTTTTTCGGAAAAGGCCTGTTGCCACAAACGCAATCGTTCGGCCTGACCGGGCATGGGAAAGTGCACAATCGATTGAAAGCGTCGAATAAAGGCATCATCAATATTACTTTTAAAGTTAGAGGCCAAAACGACTAGTCCGGGATAGTCTTCGATGCGCTGGAGCAGATAAGACACTTCCTGGTTGGCATAGCGATCGTGGGAATCACTGACGGTGGTTCGTTTTCCAAAAATGGCATCTGCCTCATCAAAAAACAAAATGGCATCGCCATACTCTGTCCGTTCAAAAATACGTTCCAAATTCTTTTCGGTTTCACCAATGTATTTGCTAATAACCGAAGACAAATCAATTCGATAGACATCTTTACGGTATCTCTTTCCAAACAAAGTTGCGGTCAAAGTCTTTCCCGTACCCGGTGGACCATAAAACAAGGATTTGTATCCAGGCTTTAGTTTGCGTTGCATACCCCAGTCTACCATTAACTCCTGTTCGTGATGCATCCAGGCATCCAACTCCTTCAACTGTTCTCGAGTTTGATTGTCCAATATCAGATCAGACCAGAGCATATTGGTTTCCAATAATTTGGCGGGGAAGTCGCGACTAAAACCCGGTTTTTGCACTTCTCCCGTGGTCAATAAATCGATCACTTCCTTGGATAAAAAAAGTGGGCCACTCAATCTGGGTTCGAGGAAAGGGGCCTGCTCCATCTTGATGAGATTGTGTCGAGCAAAATAATGGTCTCCACTAAAAAGGAATTCGAATTCTAGCCGCCAATAAAGATCTCCACCGGAAAGTAAAAACATCGCCGTTTCTCCCGTAGGAATAAATCCACCGTGCAGATTCCCTTTGATGCCACCGAATTCGGTGTAGCCTCTATGCAGATTTCGATTGGCCATAAAAAAGGGATCCAATAACTCCGGTTTTAGATGAGGAATTAAAACCAGTAAAAATACCAAACGTTCGGGCACTTGCATTTCGTAATGACGAACCAAACTCGCATAAAGTGCTCCTTCTTGCTCCAGGGCGGGGGGAGGTATATCGAAGATGCTAAATGGGCTTTGCTCCTCGTTCGTATGTGACTGTATCCGAGCATTTAACACTTGAGCAAACCAACGCAAATCGGCAGCCAAACACAAGGCGTTTACTTCAGTCGGACTCAATTGAACCTCCATCATGTTTTACAATTTTTCCTTTACGTAATCATCTAGTCTCAAAACAACAATATTTTTTCAATTACCATTCTACAAAAATGGCTTGCTCCATCCAAGAAAGTTTAAAGGAAGACAAAGACCAGGGCAATTTTTCCAACAAGACATCTACCCCTTTTCGTTCTACCATCAATTCGATCTTGTCTTCTTTCCAATAAACTTTACCTTTTCGATCCAAAAAGGTTTGTTGAAAACCTGAGATGGAAGTATTTTTCACTGCCGT
>JBCCSR010001162.1:0-2371 GCA_039199865.1 Bacteroidota bacterium | reverse complement strand
TGCCCTTTAAACTTTAAGTCTCTACTTTCATCCTCTCTGTTCTTTTTGTCTCCTAAACATTCGCCTAAATACACCACCATTAATTTTTCCCACCATGCGTTTCGGAAGAGCTATTTCTCAATTTCTGGTCATCGCCTATCTCGCAGGCACATTCACCCTCCGTTTCTTCGTCGAATCTCAGCTCAGTGGCATGTACTGGGTCTCCTTACTCACGGGAGGACTCTGCCTATTATTCCTCTACGCTGTCATCAAAGGGGGCTATGTCAATCCCGGCTGGTTCTGGTTTGAGAAAGAATACCAGAAGAAATGATTGGATTTTTGAGTTGTTGAATGTTTGAATAGGTGTCCACGTGATTCAATAATTCAAAACCTCAACCATTCAATAATTAAGTTGCCTTTATATGTAAAAAATCTCATATTTAAGATAGGGTGAAGAAAAGCTACCCGGGTTTTGAAAATCTATACTTTCTGTCCCATCTCTCGCTTCTCTCCTCTCGACTCTTATAAGATATGAGTAAACGTAAAAAAGGACGACGACTACTTGGCCTATTTTTCCTGTTTATGGCCTTGCTCAATTACCCGATTATCATGATCTGGTTTGGAGAAGGAATGATTTGGGGAATGCCCAGAATTTTTGTCAATATTTTCGTTCTCTGGCTACTGCTCATTTTGATTTTAGCTTCTATTTTAGAGCGTGATCCATCTCCCAATTCTCCCAAATGAGTGCATGGCTACTACTATTTGTCTCGCTGGGGTATCTGGGGCTTTTGTTTGGTGTTGCCTATTTCAGTGAGCAACGAGAAAAGAAAGGCAAAAGTCTTATTCGTAACCCTTACACCTACGCGCTTTCGCTAGCGGTCTATTGTACGGCATGGACTTTTTATGGGAGTGTCGGAAAAGCTGCTATTTCTGGTATTGATTTCCTGCCCGTCTATCTTGGGCCCACCTTGATGGCCCCTCTTTGGTTCATCATTCTCCGCAAAATCATCATCATTACCAAGTCCCAACGCATTAATTCCATTGCAGATTTTATTTCTTCACGCTATGGGAAGAGCGCCTTTTTGGGTGGTTTGGTGACAGTGATTGCCGTATTAGGGATTGTACCCTATATCGCCTTACAACTCAAAGCCATTTCCTTTACATTTGATCTCCTGGTAGAGAGTGGTGGAACGGATGCTCAAAGTCTCAATTTCTTTTTTGATACCTCTTTCTACGTGACAGTGATCCTGGCTGCTTTCACCATATTTTTTGGAACAAGGCATCTGGAATCCTCTGAACATCATGTGGGTTTAATTGGTGCGATTGCCTTCGAATCTATCATCAAGCTGATCGCCTTCTTAGCTGTGGGGATCTTTGTTGTCTTCTTCATCTATGATGGCTTCGCCGACTTATTTGTACAAGCACTGAAAAGGCCAGATATGGCACCTGTATTTCAGGGAGACTCCATTGAAGGTAGCTTTGAGCCATGGCGTTGGTTTTGGTTGACAACCATATCTATGTTTGCGATTCTTTTCTTGCCTCGTCAGTTTCACATTGCGGCGGTAGAAAATACCCATCCCGGACATGTCCGAAAGGCGATTTGGCTTTTTCCATTGTATCTATTCCTCATCAATATTTTTGTCATCCCGATTGCCGTAGCTGGCTTGATGGAGTTTTCGAATGATGCTCAAATTGCAGATACATACGTATTACAACTACCCTTGGCTCATGGAAATAACTGGATGGCGTTATTGGTATATGTGGGAGGATTGTCTGCTTCCAGTTCTATGGTTATTGTAGCCACTATTGCTTTGAGTATCATGGCCAGCAATAATTTAGTGGTTCCTCTTTTACTCCGAACATCCGTTTTAAAGGAAACATATGCGACGGACATATCTAGTCGTTTGATGGCCACACGTCGATTGATCATCATTGTGATTTTGATATTGGCCTATGCTTACTTCAATTGGCTGGGAAAGTCTACTTCACTTGTCTCTATTGGTTTGATCTCTTTTTGTGCTGTTGCTCAGTTCGCGCCAGCTATGATTGGAGGGATTTTTTGGAAAGAAGGAAACAGGCTGGGGGTCATACTTGGACTCATTGCAGGCTTTTTGATTTGGGGCTTGACGTTGCCATTTCCCTCATTCTTGGATGCTGACAATCCGATATTTAGGGAAGGATTGTTGGGTTTGGGAATATTGAGACCTTATGCTCTTTTCGGATTGGAGGGCTTTGACGCGATTTCCCATGCAGCCTTTTGGAGCTTGTTTTTTAATACAGGTTTATACGTTTTTGGATCTCTGTATTCGGAATCCTCTGCTATTGAAGATGCTCAGGCCAAGCTATTCGTCAATATTTATAAATATGACGGTAATTTTAGAGAAGTTTCTGC
>JBCCSR010001161.1:0-2375 GCA_039199865.1 Bacteroidota bacterium | reverse complement strand
TCCAAATGCTTTCAAGTGCTCCTATTCTCTACGTTGATCCTTAGCCTATTTTTTGCCTGTAGCAAAGAGCAAAATGATTTCGCTCCAGCTCTAAAGTCTGATGGACTAAACACATCGATAAGGGCTGCCCCTCGAGTGAGTCCTGCTTCTTACAAATGGATCAAAAGAAAAGCCGATCGTTTTGACGAAGTCCTTCTCCAACTAGGTTTACAAACTGAAACAGATTTGCTAAATATTGCTGGCAACTTTAAGCCAAGACTACAATTGGCTCATTCAAACCATATTGACTATGCAGAGCTAACCCAGATGGTAGAACTAGCAGATTTGATGCGGACAGGAATGACTTTGATCCATGCAAGTCTTTTTCAAAGTACCATTTCGAACTTGATTGAACTTGATCAGCTAACTACTCTTTTTCCAAAACACTATCAATACATTCAGGACAAGGAGGTAATTTTAAATGTAGCTTTGTTCAGTAAAATTCAGCCTAATAAACTACTTCTTGAAACGGATCTGTTTCTCCATTCTTCATGTAAAGATTGTGACAATGTCTCTGCCCCAACGGTCAGTATTCTCAATCGTTGGATAGAAAATGCTCAGAACTTAGAACCAAAAATCACTTACCTCCAGTAAACTGCAGCTTTTCACTATTAGAAGTTATCACCAAAGTATTTGATTCACTGAATTGCTGTTATCAACTCCAATAAGTTAAACCTAACCCAAATACCCCTTTTTCCAGAATG
Source organism: Bacteroidota bacterium (assembly GCA_039199865.1). Classification (GTDB taxonomy): domain Bacteria; phylum Bacteroidota; class Bacteroidia; order Chitinophagales; family Saprospiraceae; genus JALZUU01. The sequence goes on along the minus strand of JBCCSR010001161.1, from coordinate 1,632 downwards.
ACAAGGGTGATGAAGTTGATAATGTGATAAAGTACCTTTGTTTTTCTAAGGATAACCAATTGCCCCCAAGCTAACACTAGGTTAATCCACTTTATCAAGTTTATCACTTTATCACCGCTTTATTTTTTGGTAAACTCCATATTCTGGTTGCTCCAAAGTACGATCTAACCAACGGTTCAACCAACGGTCCACTGTCGCTGAACTTAATGACATCCCTCTCCCAATTTCAATTGCTTCTTTCCTCACAAATCTTTTTGGCAAAGCTGTCCAAAACTCCTTCTTATTCTTGGTAGATCGGTCAAATGGCTTTTTAGTCTTTGGCAGTTGTTCATACAACATTATAGAATGCTTCAAATAATACTCAGCTAATACCAAAGCCATATCAAAATCGACATCATTACAAATACATTGCTTTGCTTTGCCTTGTTTCTCATACTTCCGAATTGCCGTAAAGATCATTGCCATTCGAAATAGTATCAAGCCCATCCGCTTGACAATACTCAAGGCTTCACTACCAACCAAAGTATTGGTTTCCTCTAACCGCATTGAAAAGGTAGCGTTGAGTTTTTGCCATTGCTCTCGACTCAGCTGTACAGTTGTTGGATGTTTTTTAAGGAAGATTACCATTTGCTGTACCTCCTTTGATAAGTCATCAAACAGACTGGTCAAATTTTCATCTCCTACTCCTGGAGAAACATCTCGCCATTTCACTTCCACCTCAAACACATAAAATAGAAATCGGGAAAAGAGGCCATCCTCCACTGAAGGAATTAATTTACCGACTTGGCTGGGTGTTCCGGATAAAGCCACAGACAACTTAGGTTGATCGATCTCTACAAATTCTCCACTTTGTTTCCTACTATAAGAAATGGCCTCATGATGAAACGCCTTTCTCAATAAATCACTATAACCTCCCCAATCCTGTTTCAACACATTACCCAAAGTATCCGATTCCGATTCAAACAAAACTCCAGCTCCTCCATTTTGCTGTAAATGCTGGATCAACATTGCCGAACTCGAATTTGCGGGAATATATAACAACTGAAAAGAGGGCTGTTCCGGAGGTGGTTTGGGTACTGTACCTTTCCCCTTTTTATGTTGGAATACCGCTACTTCGTGCTGATACATCTCTTTCTTGTATTCTTTTCTCAACGCTTTGCTCTTTTCCAATAACTCTTCATGTCGTGCTATTCCCAAGGTATTTGCAAAACTCATGGCCCCTTTACCACTTGCGGATGGCGCAATGATGAAGGAAAACAAATTAGGATAGTACGTTCGTCGATCATAGATCCCACTTACTTGAGGTAGACAACCGCTCAAGACCGTCAATGCACCAGTGAGAAACACATCTCTTTCCCTCTTATCTAAAAATGTAGCGCATGCTTTTTGAAGAAGCTCAGGCAATCTTGAAAAAACATTCTGGGGTATACATGGTATGGATTCTTTCTTTGTCTCTAGCTTTACGGGGGAATTGTTTTTCCATAATTTCAACTCCTCTGCCGTTGCAAACTTATCATATCCTCTCTTGTAAGCACTTAGAATCGTCTGCTCCATTTCCTTCCTTGGCAAATCAAATTGTACACCTGAGAATTGTTGAACCTGATCCAAGGGAATTCCCGCCAAGTTACAATT
>JBCCSR010001160.1:0-2382 GCA_039199865.1 Bacteroidota bacterium | reverse complement strand
GATACAATTCATCCAATTTAGGGCTAAGAATGATTTCGGTGCGTCGGTTTTTGGCTTTTCCAGCGCTGGTCGTATTTGGGGCAATGGGGAAGTAGAAGCTCCGCCCGGATGCAGTGATTCGCTTGGGATCCACCTTGTAGCTGGTCAGTACTTTGACGACAGAAGTTGCTCTTCTCACGCTTAAGTCCCAATTTCTAGCGGCACTCCCATCACTATCCGTATGTCCTTCGACTTCAATATCGATATCGGGATTGGCATTGAGTACGTCGGCCAGACTTCTAAGCGCTTTTTTGCCTTTCCAGTCAATTTTATCGCTATTGCTGGAAAACAATAGATTTTGGCTCAGCGAAACATAAACTTTACCTTGTGATTCGCTTACCGACAGATCGGAGGAGGAAAAGCCCAGGAGTGCTTTGTTGACATTGCTCCGCAAGAGGTTGAGTTTGTTGTCTTTTTCTCGTAAAATATTATTGAGCTCTGCCACTTGACGCTCGTAATTGCTACAATCATTGGTGACAACCGTATTAGTAGGGGGAGGAGTAGGATCTATTGGTGCAGTTTCAGCTTGATCTCTCAGTTGTCTGTTTTCATTTTTAAGTCTTGCGATTTCTCGATCGAGTTCTTCTAGCTTACGATTTCTTTCCGATAATTGGGCGGCCAATTGCTGGGCATCTGAGGAGGAGGAAGTCAACAATTCTTTGTTTTGGGCCAGGAGTTCATCGTATTTGCCAAGAATGTCCTGATTGTATTCTTTGAGGTAGTTAAAACTTTCTTGCAGGTCGACTAGTTCTGCCTGTGAATTTTCGACTTCCCTTTCTAGTTCGCGATAGTCATACTCGGTAAATTGAATGGCGTCTTCATCTTTTTTGAGGGAATCGACTTGGGCTTTGTAGTGGTCTTTGAGTATTTGTAAGTCCTGGTGTTTTTTTTGAGAAACACATCCGTTTACAATCATCAAAAGAATAAAAAGCGAGAGATAAAGTAAATTTTTGTTCATGTCATGGTTTTTTAGTCCATTGTCAAATGACAATTCATGGTAGAGAATCAGAGGCATTGTCGGAGATCAATAATGGTCGTTTACTTTTCCTGTTCCTAATTTGTTTCAATAAGTGGACATTACGCTATGGGAAGATAAGCCTTCAACAACAGGCTAAGCCAACCTCTTTCCTACAAATGTATCAATTGATTTTTACCTTGCAAAAACAAAGTGCATTTAACTTTATTGCTATTTGAGCGTTTAATCTTGTAATTTTGCACTCTGAATCCGCAAAAATTGCGGTCGAGAACCAAAACTTAGTGAAATGTCAGACAGCCCGCGAGCAGCAGCAAGCAAAAGAAAGCCGGAAAAAATTACCAAAGAAAGGTGGCAGAGTACTTTGAAGATTTTTCGCTTCATACAACCTTACAAGTGGTCTTTTATCTTCGGTTTATTGCTACTGACGGGGTCTAGTGTACTATTTATGATTTTTCCCGGAGCAGCCGGAGAAATGGCGAACGCAGCAAGTGGAAGACCTACCAAAATTCTCGAACTCGATCTATGGCAGTATGGGTTGTTTTTTTTGGTCTTACTAGTGGTTCAGGGATTGACGGCATTCTTCAGGGTCATTTTATTTGCTAGGGTCAGTGAAAAAGGAATGGCCGATGTACGAAAAGCCCTTTACGGAAAACTCATCAGCCAAGACATTACCTTCTTCGAGCAACGTAGAGTGGGAGAGTTGACCAGCCGCTTAACCACTGATATTGAGCAATTACAAGCGGCATTTAGCGTCACATTGGCTGAGTTCTTACGCCAAGTGATAACCTTAGTTGTCGGAGTGGCCATTATTGCTTGGCTTACCCCCAAATTATCGCTGATCATGTTGATGACCTTTCCCGTAGTGGTGATCATTGCTTTTATTTTTGGGCGCTACATCCGAAGAATTTCCAAAAAACGGCAAGACCAATTGGCAGAGACCAATGTGATCGTCGAAGAAACTTTTCAGACCTTTTCCGTGGTCAAATCATTTACAAACGAGTGGCTGGAAGTCAAGCGCTATGGGGCCTCGGTCGATAAGGTGGTGAGTATCTCTTTGCGCTTTGCTCAAATTCGAGGGGTATTTTTCATCTTTATCATCACCTTTTTGTTTGGGGCCATTTTCTTTGTCTTGTGGCAGGGGGCCCTTTTGGTAAAAGCTGGTGACATGGAAGTAGGCGATCTATTTTCTTTTATTCTCTACACCGGAATCATCGGTGGTGCCATCGCTGGAATTGGCAATTTGTACGCTGCTTTGAGTAGTGCAATGGGAGCTACCGAAAGGGTTCAAGAAATTTTGGATAGCTCAACGGAGTTGGATATCCGACAAGTTAAGTTGACGCCAGAACAGAGATTGAACGGAAACATTC
>JBCCSR010001159.1:0-2384 GCA_039199865.1 Bacteroidota bacterium | reverse complement strand
CCGCTACAATCGAACTTGGGCTTTTGGTGCCTACAATGTTTATAACAACAGAAATCCTTTCTTTGTCTTTACGGATACCAAAAGCGAGATCAACGGTTCCGGTAATTTGGTTCGACGTAAAAAGGTACTGAAGCAGGCGAGTCTTTTCCCCGTTATTCCCTATTTCTCTTATCGCTTTGAATTTTAGTTCTTACTCATTATTTTTCTATCATTCCGCCCTTGGCGTCAAAAATAATTGAATCATGAATCGCTCTTTATTTTTTCTCTCCATCATTTTTTGTTTGGCCTCTTGTGAAGATTTCTTTAGTTCCACTCTAGAAGTTGAGCCTCCGGCCCATGAATCCCAGATCGTTTTACACACGGTAGTTACGGATGCCGATACGGTCGCATTGGCAGCAATTGGTCGGAGCGTTGGGCTTTTGGATAATATCGATGCGCAGGATTTATTTTTACATGATGCTGATCTTGCCCTCTATCAGGGCAACAATAAGTTGTTTGATTATGAACCGACTGATCCATTCTTGGGAGCACCTAGTGGCTTCAATTACAAAAAAGTCATGAATGGGCCAATTGCCACTGCCGGGCAGACCTATACTATCAAGGGCAATCATTCGGTCTACGGAGCAATTACGGCCAGTCAAACCATGCCACGGGCCATTCCAGTTACCAGTACATTGATTCGCGAGGATCATGGCATTATGGAAGGTGGGGAACGAACGGATCAGGCAGAGCTGACTTTTACCGATCCTGAAGGAGAGGACAATTATTACGAAGTCAGCTTGTTTATTGTCGAAACATTTGAGGGGGTAGACTTTGCATCGGGGCTGTACTCGATTACCTATGATCCCAACTTGCGGGAAGCCTTTAGCAACGGCTTTTTGCTGAATGACGATGCTTTTGACGGGAGAACGTACAAATTATTGCTCGAATACACTCCTTACTGGTCGGATCAACAAGACGTCGATGTTTACGCCATTTTCCGTACCGTAACCCGGGATTATTATCTCTACACTTCTTCGGTTTACAATCAGGAAAATGCAGAGGATTTTGGTTTCTTTGCGGAACCAGTCTCTCTACATACCAATGTCGATAATGGTTTGGGGATTTTTGGGATGCGTGCAGAGACGATCGTCAAGCTTACAGATTAGAGTTGCCCTTTTTCCAATAGGTAGTGTACTTTCATGATACTGGCCATCGCTAAAGCATCGGTGATTTGGCCCTCGATGACCATTTGGAAAGCCTCCGCAAAAGGGAGCTTCCGGATGATGAGTTCTTCGGTATCCTCTGGCTCGGCTGCGCCAAAAGTCAGCTCTTGGGCAACGTAAGTAATGCCGTATTCATCGGTAACTGAGTTGGAAGTATGCAAGTCCAGCACTTTGGTCCATTTGTCGGCTTTGATTCCCGTTTCTTCTAGGAGCTCTCTTTGCGCAGATGCAAGCAGGGGCTGACCAATGATACCGCCTCCTTCGGGGATTTCCCAGCTGTATTGATTGAGGGTATATCGATATTGACCAACCAGCCAAGTATTCAAAGCATTGTCCAATGGAACAATACCAATGGCAGTATTCTTAAAATGAACCACGCCATAGATGCCTGCGCCTCCTGATGGGTTGAGCACCTCTCGATGCGTAATTTGTATCCAGGGATTATCGTAGACGACTTTAGAGTTGAGGGTGGTCCAGGGGTTGTCATTGGGGGTTTCCATTGCGAAAATGATTGTCAAGTTTTGAAATCTCAGCCAGTAAATTGCTTATCTTTGTGCCTTATGATGGGTGGATCAATTGAATTTAAAACGGAAAGCCAGCCTGAAATCGATCCAGGAAATCAGTGAAAAGGGAAGGCTTTAAAACGAGAACGAAAAGTAGACCAAAAACAGCACCATAAAAATGCGCTTCGTGATCAATGCGATCATTGGTGTTGTTGCTGGCCCAAGAGGAGTAAATGAGATAAAGGACACCGGCCACGATGGCAGGCATGGGAATAATGAAGAACAAAAGCAACTGAGCCCAAGGATAGAAGAGAATAAAAATCATCAGTATGCCAGAAATCGCTCCGGAGGCACCTACACTGGCAAAATGCGGGTTGTCCCGATGTTTGACGAAAGTGGGCAAATCTCCAAAGACGATGGTCAATAAATAAATACCCAGAAAAATGAGCCGTCCACTCAGGGGACCAAATTCTATCAATAGTCTTTGCTCCACTGTTGTTCCAAAAATGTAGAGTACGTACATGTTGAGAAGGAGATGCATGGGACTTCCGTGTACAAAGCCGCTGGTCAACATTCGATAATATTCTTTCGATCGTGCCTCCCGATAAGGAGAGTGCAACAACTTTTCTTGCATGCTGCGATCATTGAATCCTTGATAGGAAATCAAACAGGTAAT
>JBCCSR010001158.1:0-2386 GCA_039199865.1 Bacteroidota bacterium | reverse complement strand
TTGTGGAAAAAAAGCAGACAAGACCTGGGCAACTTTCCTGAGATTCATACTTTACGGAACCTTAATATTCCTTGTCTAATGCAAAAGTAACTTTGCGATCTATCCAACGGCCTCTGGTAAAATCGGGAATGGCGACTGACTGGCTACCGAGTGCAATTGATTGTTCGGAAAGTGGTGTGATGGCCATCCAGGTGGCGGCATCGTAAACATCAAAAGGTGGACTTTGATCGCGCTTGGCATGCTCGACGAAAGCATGATAGAGGAAGAAATCCATTCCACCGTGGCCGGCACCGGTAGCTTTTTGTTCGTATTGTTTCCAGAGTGGATGATCGTATTGTTCCAGATAGGGCTTGGCGTCCTCCCAGCGATGATGAGGACTACGGCCTTCCAAGTGAATGGATTTGTTGACGGCCATCCAGATGCCTTTGGTTCCTTGAACGCGAAAGCCCAGGGAATAGGGGCGGGGCAAACTGGTATCATGGCTGATAATGATGCTCTCACCATTAACGGCTTTGACCATGCTTGTAACCACATCTCCCAGTTTGAATTCCAAACGAGCATTGGGATGTTGAGGACCTCCTTTCTCGTGTTGGACAATGTATTCGTGCAAGCCCCTCGCTTTGCTTGAAGTAGAAGTAAGCGACAATAAACGATTGCCCCGATTGATATTGATGTACTGCGCAACTGGACCAATCCCATGGGTTGGATACAAATCTCCATTGCGCTGGATGGAATGTTGGGTTCGCCAACGCGCTTCGCTGTATCCCTTTTCACCAAACTCCACTCCAGAATCATAAGGCGTCATCCCATCATTGAATTTTACGCCACGCAAATCATGTTGATAACCACACTCCAAATGGATCAGCTCTCCAAAAAGATTTTGGCGAACCATATTCAAGATGGCCATGACATCTCTCCGATAACAAACATTTTCCAAAAAGAACAAATGGCTACCCGTTGCTTCGCTGGTATTGACCAATTGCCAACATTCATCTAAGGAAAAAGCACCGCTTACTTCCAAACCGACGTATTTTCCTGCCTGCATGGCGGCCACAGCCATGGTTGTGTGCCAACGCCAGGGCGTTGCGATGAGGACGGCATCGATACTTTCATCTTGGAGCATTTCCAGATAAGCCTCCTCTGCCAACCCATAAACTTGGGGTTGTTTTTTCCCTTTTTCCGTAAAAAACGCTTTGGTCCGATCGATCATGGCTTGATCAATATCGCAGATGGCAACCACCTCACAATCTGTTCGTTCCAATCCCAGCTGGACGTGATAGCCTCCCCGAAGTCCAACACCAATGACTCCAATATTGATTTTTGATTGAAAAGGTCGATTGGATTGGGATCGCTTTTCGCTGGGTTGACCAGTAAATGGAAGACTAGCCCCAATGCCAGCGAGGCTACTGGTTTTTAGAAAATCACGGCGGTTGACAGATTTTTTCATGATACGGATGGATCTTGTAAGTAGGTAGAGAATGCTTTTTGAAAAGTGAAAAATTAGCCTTTAATTTAGGAAAAAAACATGAAAGCTGTACTACTCAAAGATTTTGGAGCACCCGAGAATATGTACATCGGAGATTGTCCTCTACCAAGCATTGGATCACAAGAGATTTTAGTTAAGGTTGCTGCAACGGCATTGAATCGAGCAGATACGCTGCAACGCAAAGGGGTTTATCCTCCTCCGGCTGGAGCCAGTACCATCCTGGGCCTGGAAATGGCTGGAGAGGTGGTAGAAGTGGGAGCAGAAGTCAGCCGCTGGAAATTGGGAGATCGCGTTTGCGCCCTGTTGAGTGGTGGGGCTTACGCCGAATATGTCAACGTTCATGAAGCAATGGCGATTGCCATCCCCGATGATTGGACCTTTGTTGAGGCGGCAGCCATTCCGGAGGTGTATCTCACCGCCTTTCAGGCCCTTTCTTGGATCGCTCAATTGAAGGGTGGAGAGCGGGTGCTCATTCATGCGGGAGCCAGTGGGGTGGGGACGGCGGCGATTCAGTTGTCAAAAGCAATGGGAGCAGAAGCTATGGTGACTGCTTCCGGTGGAAAGCATGACATTTGTTTGAACTTAGGAGCAGTTAAAGCCATCGACTATCAAAACGAAGACTTTGCCGAAGTGGTGCTCGATTACACTGAGGGCAAGGGCGTTGATGTGGTCATTGATTTTGTGGCAGCGCCTTATTTTCAGCAAAATTTAAAAGTACTCCGGATGGAAGGTAGAATGGTCATGCTGTCTTTTCTGGGAGGTACAAAAGTGGATCAGGTCAATCTCGTTTCTATTTTGCGTAAGCGCCTACAAATTACGGGGTCAACCCTCCGAGCGAGATCTTTATCCTACAAAATTGATCTAACTAAAGATTTTTGGGCCTTTGCCCAGAGTCGCGTT
>JBCCSR010001157.1:0-2391 GCA_039199865.1 Bacteroidota bacterium | reverse complement strand
GTTCTTTGCCTGAAGTTTGCGTGGATCTGGCACTTGAATTTCGAGCTGTTTTACGGGGGTCCCATCGCTCCACAAGCCCATATATCGCTGTTCGGGAGTATCGCCAAATGCAATCTCACAATGCGTGGTATTTCTGCTACAATCCAGTAAGGCATCAAACAATTTCCAGTATCCAAAATAGTCCACCGCATTGAGGGCCGTTTTTCGTTTGGCCCGCTTTGCGGTCATGTTTCGATTGCCACTATCAAACTGACGATTCAGGCTGTAAGACTCATTGTGACCCGCTTTGATCGAAGGACTTCCATGCTTATCGGCAAATTGACGGACCAAATTGCGATTGCTTACATTTTCAGCCGTTTCATACACCCTCTTCCCCAGTTTATCGCCGACAATCCGGTCATTTTCACTGACCATTACCAGCAGATTGACATTGGCAGGCATCGCGGCATAAGAATCTAAAACGCCCCCTTTGAAAGGACCTGAACCGGGCGAACAGAGCATTACTGCTTCGGGTTGTGGGATACCGTGTTTTTCGAAATTCACCGCCAAATTAGCCGAAATGACACCTCCATAGGAATGCCCAACTATAGCAAGTGGACTATCGTTGGCTTTGACATACTGGCCAGTATCCAATTCGACGAGTGCATGACGAATAGCCGCAGCTACATTTTCGCTAAAATATTTGGGCTTGGGACTAAACAGATTCTTTTGATAACGCGGGAAAATAACGATGTTTCCCCTTCGTACCAGATGCTTGATCCAATTTCCATAAATCATCGGATTCATGGCCCCGTAGCCATGAACAAAGACAATCACAGGTGCTTCTTTTATTTCCGGGCTAATGGGTTCGAAAAGCCAATAACCATCGGGTTCGGCGGCAAAATCGTGAAAAGCGACAGAATCACAGACGTATTCCGTACCTCCAGGTCCGGTCAGAGGTTGGCTAGGTGCCTCTATTTCCTGACTAAAAGCCGTAAACGTCAAGAGCAATAAAAAACTGGATAAAATAGATTTCATAATTGTGGATTGATCACTTTTTAAAACGCCAAATGATCCCTTTTGGTTGTGTGACAAGTGCGAACTTTTGAAGCAACCAGTTGTCTTATTACTGTTCGAGTACCCCCAAAAGACCAACACTAAGCCTCCTTGAGATGGATCACGTCTGGGCCTTTTGTTTGGTAAACAATCAATGCTCAAAGTACAATGCCTTTAAATCAATCTAAAAGGACTTATTCTTTGAGCACTACCAAAAAAGTGGTACTATTGCGTAAGCTGTTAGGCGTCATCCAAATCATAATATACACGTCTGAGTGGCCTATTTTCTCATTGACTTCCTCAAAAAGCCGCTTCATAGTGCGGCCATGCCTACGTTTCTTGACTCGTCATTGAAAAAATAATTTCACTCATCTTGCGTGCATTATAAGTTGTAAGATGCCTTAAAACTTGACAGCACATCATAAAATTCAATCGATAGAGACTCCTGAAAACAATCGAATCGCATGCTAAACGGCTCAGTTCAACCGAAGAAAAAAATTGTGGGTGTTATTGGAGCGGGTAGTTTTGGAACTGCAGTGGCCAATTTATTGGCAAGCAATGTCGATGTCTTATTGTTCAGTCGCCAGGCCGCTTTGGTCGAACAAATCAACCAGACCCACAAAAACCTTGATATTGAGCTTTCTTCCAGAATACAAGCGACGGATGATTTGCAAGAAATTGCCGAACGCTGTACGGTCATTTTTCCCATCGTTCCCTCGGTCAGTTTTCGATCAATGATTCGAAACCTCTCCCCCTATCTTCATCCCTACCACATTCTAATCCACGGAACCAAGGGATTCGATTTGAAAAATATTGATGAATCCAATTTGAAAGCAGCCACAATTCGACCAGAAAATGTATACACCATGAGTGATGTCATTATGGAAGAGAGTGTGGTAGTACGAATTGGTTGTTTGGCAGGTCCCAATTTATCTTCCGAAATTATGGCGGGGCTGCCCACTGCCACCGTAATTGGCAGTCGCTTCAGCGAGGTCATTAAAACGGGACGTCGCCTCTTGGATAGCTCTCGTTTCCACGTTTTTGGGACCTATGAAATCCGGGGTGCCGAGTTGGCGGGCGCATTGAAAAATGCTATTGCCATTGGCTCCGGTGTTTTGGGAGGCAAAGGAATGGGAAAGAACATTCAAGCCATGCTCATCACCAGGGGCTTGATGGAAATGGTGTACTTTGGTAAAGCAATGGGAGCCAGTAGTAAAGCATTCATCGGCACTGCTGGCATCGGCGATCTCGTAGCCACTGCCACCTCCAAACAAAGTCGCAACTATACCTTGGGAGTACGATTGGCCAAAGGAGAAACCCTAGCGGAAATTTCTGCTAACATGCCCGAACTTGCGG
>JBCCSR010001156.1:0-2394 GCA_039199865.1 Bacteroidota bacterium | reverse complement strand
TATGAATATCAAAAAAACCATTGGTAAAACAGAGCACGGCCATGTATTCATTTGCTCCACTTGCCAAATGATTCACTTTGAGTTTAAGAACCTCAACTATAACTTCAGAGATGAAGAAGACTATTTACATTTTGCCGATTATTTCTTGAGGCTTGATGGCAAATTTTGGGAATCCACCAATGAAGATATTTTTTTCAAACGAAAGATCATTGTACCCGGTGGCTTCTCTGATTTCAATATCCTTCTAAATTTAGAGGAATTGATGGAACTGAAAGCACTGTTTAGTGGATCAATTTGTGAAGAAAGAAGTCCTGTGAGAGCATCTTACACCTTTTTTCACAACAATTGAGATGACACCAATTTTCATTTTGTTGCTTACTGCTACCTCAGTACTAGCTCAATTTAAAACCAAATACGTATTTTCGCTAAAAATTGCTGTTGTTTGACAGCATATTCTGCCTTATTCCAAAGAGCCAGCGGATGAAAACCAGCGTAGTAATCAACACAACAAACATCAATTTCATATGCCAAACACAAATCAGTATTTCAAAATGAAAGTTCCTCACTTCCACCAGTTGATCCTCCTGTTTTTTGTATGTTTCTTGGTCACCTCTTGCACCAATGACCAATCAACAGACGCAAAAGCAGATGCCGAGGAGACAGCACAGTTTATCACTCTGTATACTCATCGCCATTACGATGCAGATAAAGAGATCTTTTCTAAATTTCAGGAAAAGACGGGGATAGAAGTAAGAGTAATCAAGGCCAATGCCGATGAATTGATCAAAAAAATGGAAATCGAAGGAGAGAAAAGCCCGGCTGATCTTTTGATTACCGTTGATGCGGGAAGATTGGTCAGAGCGAAAAGCAAAAACTTATTACAAGCAGCCAATTCAAGCACTCTCAATAGCACTGTCCCTGCACATTTAAGAGATGCGGAAAATCACTGGTATGGCTTGACCAAGAGAGCCAGAGTGATTGCCTACAATAAAGACAAAGTAAAACCAGAAGATTTATCTACCTACGAAGCCTTGACCGATCCTAAATGGAAAGGAAAAGTTTTGATTAGATCTTCGGGCAACATCTACAATCAATCATTGATGGCCTCCATCATTGCCAATAAAGGACCTGAAGCCGCTAAAGGTTGGGCAACGGGTATGATTGAGAACTTCGCCCGGACACCAAAAGGCAATGATCGCGATCAGGTAAAAGCCATTTTGGCTGGCGAAGGAGATTTGGCCGTTATCAATACCTATTATCTTGGAAAATTAGTGAGTTCAAAAGATTCAACTGAAGTGGCGGCAGGCAATGCAGTCCGTCTGTTTTTCCCCAATCAGCAAGATCGTGGTGCCCACATCAATGTCAGTGGCATTGGTTTGGCAAAATATGCGCCTAACAAGGACAATGCGATCAAGTTTATGGAGTATTTAGTGAGCAAAGAGGTGCAGGAGTCTTTTGCTAGCAGCAATTATGAATACCCGGTGAATTCGGAAGCGGCTCCTTCTGAGCTATTGTCGTCTTGGGGAACTTTTAAAGAAGATCAGTTGCCTTTAGCCAAATTGGGTGAACTCAACAAGGATGCAGTTGTTTTGTTTGACGAAGTGCGTTGGCCCTAGAGAAATCTCCACTTCAACTGCTTTCACAGCCACACTTTAGTGGCGCAACAACACGGTGATTATTGGGTGGCCTTTGGCCTTACCCAAATTCCATAGTGAACAATTTATTTTTGGAAAGGGAGACATGTGGCCACATATGTCTCCTATTTTTTTTCTACATTAAAACTGGACAAGTATTTCCACATTCAAATTTTCTGATCATGCATCAATCTCGCTATTCTTTCTTCTTTCTAGCCTTTTTTGTCCTGCTTTCTGCTACTACTTTTGGACAATCGAAGGAGGCTTTCAAAATTTATAATAAAAAGGGTAAAAAAGTCAAATACAAGAAATTATTAAAACAGGCCAAAAAACAGGACATTATCCTTTTTGGAGAAATCCACAACAACCCCATCTCCCATTGGCTAGAATTGGAATTGGCCAAAGATTTGAGCAAGGAAAAGCAATTGACTTTGGGAGCCGAAATGATTGAAAGAGACAATCAAATTTCCTTGACCGATTATCTGGAAGGAAAAATCGATTACTATGCCCTGGACAGCTTGGCTCGACTCTGGCCAAACTACAAAACGGATTATGCTCCCCTCGTCGATTTAGCCAAAGCAAACCAACTTCCCTTTATCGGTACCAATATCCCAAGACGCTTTGCCAGCAATGTCTATTATGAGGGTGGATTTGAAATCCTTGACCAATTGTCTGCTCAAGAAAAAAGCTGGGTAGCTCCACTACCGATTCCCTTTGATCCAGAATTACCGCAATACAAAAATATATTGACCATGATGGG
>JBCCSR010001155.1:0-2395 GCA_039199865.1 Bacteroidota bacterium | reverse complement strand
TGACAAGAAAATTGGAAGAGCAAACAAAGGAATAGGCATTTTTTTATCATTACTTTTTTGATTTCCCAAAGCAAAGAGGACACTTATCTCTGAATCACATCTTGACGAGTTGAAGAGGGATGAGTCGCAGAATAGAGTATTATTCCTTTGATGGTATATTGGCTAGAGCTGCAATACAGGCTTCTCTAATTTCCCAGATTTGCTCTAAAGTATAGGGGATTTGCTCTTTATCGATCCATTGGCCTAAAAAATCTTGGTGGTATTGAGGTTTAAAATCAACGATTTGTTGCGGCGTGATTTCGATTTCTTTCATCAGTACTTCAAAAGGAGAGCTTTGTGTGCCTGGTAGGTTGGTGATATCGATTCGCTGGCCGTAGAAGTTGAGGTAATTGTGTGCCTCGGGGAGGTAGGCCAATTGATGTTGCTCTAAAATGGCTCCAATCCCAGGAGTATTATTGGCATTCATTTGATAGATGCCTAGGATAAGTTGGATCCCTGGTATTTCATTTTCAATCGCTAGTTGAGCAAGAAAAGCGTGCTTGGTGCTACAGGTACCTCGTTCTTCAACCAGCAGACATGCTAGCTGATCTTTTCTGCTATTTCTACCATAAGCAAGTTTTTGGATGCGCTGAACGGCCTGGTGGAAGTCAACTAGATTTTCGTTGCGGCATGCCTTAGAAAGTGGAGCTTCCGAATGGATTGGAAAGTTGGGGAGAGCGGATGGTATCATAGAGTAACTGCGTAAGTTGTTATTGATAATCAGCTAGGAGCAAGATCGAATTCACGGGATAAAGATAAGAGAAGTCTTGTATTTCTTTTTTATTTTAAAGCTGCTTATTTTTGTTCGCGATTCATCATCGTAAAAGTAAATACTATGACTTCCATTGAAGAAAAAGCCATTATCGAATCTAATTTTAACTTTCCGGGCCAAAATCGTTTTTATCGAGGTAAAGTGAGAGATGTCTACACCGTTGGTGATGAATTGATCATGCTGGCCTCTGACCGTATTTCTGCCTTTGATTGTGTACTGCCCAGACCCATTCCCTACAAAGGTCAGGTACTCAATCAGATTGCACAATTCTTTTTAAAAGCGACAAAAGACATTGTTCCCAATTGGGTCATTGCACATCCCGATCCCAATGTCACTGTTGGTGTCGCTTGCGAGCCTTTTAAAGTGGAAATGGTGATTCGTGGATATTTGACAGGACATGCATGGCGGACGTATCATTCTGGTAAAAGACAATTGTGTGGAGTAGATTTACCGCAAGGGATGAAGGAAAATGATCGATTTCCAACACCTATTATTACGCCAAGTACCAAGGCAGAGGTGGGGCACGATGAGGACATCTCCAGAGTAGAAATTTTGGAGCAAGGAATTGTAAGTGAGGCAGACTATAGTCAATTGGAAAAATATACTCATGCCCTGTATCAACGGGGAACTGAGATGGCTGCTCAACGTGGTTTAATCTTGGTAGACACCAAATATGAATTTGGTAAAAAGGATGGACAAATCTATCTGATCGATGAAATTCATACGCCGGACAGCTCCCGTTATTTCTACGCAGAGGGCTACGAAGAGCGTCAGGTCAATGGGGAAAGGCAAAAGCAGTTGTCCAAGGAATTTGTCCGAGAGTGGTTGATGGCCAATGGTTTTCAGGGAAAAGAGGGGCAGGTGATGCCCGATATGCCTGATGCCTTTGTGCATGAGGTCTCAGATCGCTACATCGAGTTGTTTGAAAACATTACGGGACAATCTTTCCAAAAGGCAGAGACTACATTCATCCTAGATCGGGTAGAACAAAATATCCTCAACTATCTCCGTTCGTCGTAGCTTGAATGCTTCTATTGGCTTGATCTTGGAATTTAAAGAGGGGTAAAAACAAAACGGGGCGCACCCGCAGGTGCGCCTCTCGTATATAATTGAAAAGCTAATTAATTACAAATGAGTCTCTAAAGTTATTACCAACTTCTTAAAATGTGGCTGACAGTATTTTGGATTCGAGAAATAAGATTAGCGAATAAAAAAAGCAGTTTTTACTTTTAGAAGATTGATAATCAGTAGTTTGTTTTTTTGAAACTAGCGTTTACTTGGACAAAAAGGCTGTAGTGGTCCTTATTTGAAGCAGATTTGTCCAGCCAAATTTCATTTTTGGGTAGTAAGGTCTTCCTGTTGTGGTGTACAATAGTACTGATTTTCACGATGAAATTAGTGATGATGGGAAATCATATCTTTTGCTGGATGAATGGTTTCGTACTTCAAGTATTCATCAAACCAACGGATAGCTACTTCTTCTCCCAGATAATGGACTACCATGTGAATTATTTCGTTTAGAAAGATCATCATGGATTCTTCTTGGCCATGTTCTTTAACATTTCGTGCATATTTCTTCATGGG
>JBCCSR010001154.1:0-2395 GCA_039199865.1 Bacteroidota bacterium | reverse complement strand
GTGGGCTGGTTTTGGGGATGCGTTCAATTACTTTTCTGGCTTCCAAATCCAGCTTGACGGTAGTGAAATACCAGAGAATACTTCCTTCAAATTTATCGGCCAATTCTTCTACCGCCAAATCTCCCATATCGCTAAATGTCATGCTGTCTCGGTGGTTTAGTGCATCCAGAATAAAGGCCACGATTTGATCGTATTTCTTTTTGGAGATATTGACACCCTTCTTATTTTGGGGATGAAGGGTCAGTATTTTTTCTTCCATCATTTGGTTTTGTAGCGAGTAATCCATGCAATTGGAGGTTGGCCTGCCACAATGATAAAGATACAAAAAATAGGGGGCCAAATATCAAACGATACTTGTGCCCCTATTTTTTGCTTGACCAGGGTCTGATTATGATTTCTTGTACTTGACAGAACAACCAATTGCCTTGGTGAAATTAGGATCTGGCTTTTCTCCTTTTTCCATGGCACTAATGGCGTTCTCAACATATTTTACTTTTACCGCGCTGGCATCTTTGTGGTTGTCATCGATCGCACCGATGTATTGTACCACTAGATCTTTGTCGAGTAAAAAGACGTGAGGGGTTTTGGTTGCTCCATACTGTGGATAAACCTTTTGACCTTCATCCATCAAGTAAACAAATGGAAAGCCTTTGTCTTTGGCTCTTTCTTGCATCAATTCGTAACTGTCTTTGGGCTGTACTTCTGGATCGTTTGGATTGATCGCAATTACGGGATAGCCTTTTGGAGCATATTGGTTGTGCAAATCAATGAGTCGATCTTCATACATAACGGCGTATGGACAGTGGTTGCAAGTGAAGGTGACGATGAATCCTTTTGCATCGGCAAAGTCACTTAGGGCCACCATTTTGCCGTCTATGTTTTTGAGCTTGAAGTCTACCGCTTTGTCACCAACGCTAAAGCCTTTTGGCTCTCCATCATTGTTGACCACTTTTACGGCTTGACCCTCCGCTTCTTTTTCCATTGTCGTTTCGGTGTTGGTTTCCGCATTTTGCTTGGTTTCGGCATCACCACAAGCAGTGAATCCGGTTCCTAGTAAAAACAGCATTGCAAATAATCCTAATAAATTTTTCATGCTTGATTGATTTTGAATGAAATAAAGTTTTGTAGGAAATGGATTTGAACGGTTGAAATATAGATCCATATTCCTTTAATGAAAAAATACGCATTTGAAGCGCTTGTATAGATTCGTTATCGAATTTCCCACTGCTTTGTCTTTCGTCAGAACAAAAAGAGGGCAGTACAGTTTAGGAAAACCCCAGATTTAACGCGTTCGGTCTGGTCGGTTAGGTTGAAAAGTTGCTCGCGCATTGGAGCGTAGAAGACAGGTTTCAAATTGTAGACGCTTTTATAAACGCATAAAAGGATCAACAATTGCATCCAGCTCCCCAAAATTTTCAAAAGATTGTTCGTGGAAGGATCGTTTTTGGGCATTGTAAACCACCGTAGCGGGGATGGCTCCCGACCATTGGGGGTCTACGGCATTGATCCAAGTATTGGAATCTGGATCGTCCAACACCATCATCTCTCCCGGTAGTTGATGCTTTTCCAAAAAGGGGATCAATTTCTTTTCAATTTGTTTGGGAAAATCGAGGCTGACAAAAATGAGTTTGAATTTATCGGTCTTGTATTTTTCGTGTAATTCCACAAAGTAGGGCAGTTCCTCTACGCAGGGTTTGCACCATGTTGCCCAGAAGTTGATGACGTAAGTCGTATCGCTTTTTTGCTCAAAAATGGGGGCCAATTGGGCGTAATTGTAAATGGGCACTTTGGCTTGGGCTACTTTCTCCACTGGCTGGGCTGGCTCCGTACTGACTGGATTTTCGCTTTTTTGCGAGGTTTGATTTTGATCTGTCGGTGAAGATTGACAGGCAAAGAATAGGAATAAGCAACTACAACAATAAGGGAGCAATTTCATTTTAGTGGATTTGACCATGATACCGATTTGAAGAAATAAGGTTGATTTCGCTGCAAAATTAAGCATTATCAATCAATAATAAAACAAGCGGGTATTGATGGTGATGCGGTCGAACTCATTTTGGTTTGAGAATAAGGTAGACAAAGAGTTAGATTCGATTTATCGATCCATCGTGCTTGGGTGCACATCTTTGATGGGTTGGGGCAATGTGTCTAGGAGGGGGCTATGGAACAAAATATCAGGCAGGCTCAATTCCAACTCGATCCACTTGCCCCAAGCATGTCTTGGTTCAAGATCGAAATCAATCGACAGATTTAATAGTAAAAAAAGGGGTAGCGCCAAAAAATAGGGAAATTTATTTTTTGTGTCCTTTTTGGCGCGACTTTAGCTTTTGATAAGAACTTAAGTTGGGTCCTACTGGCCATTCATGTTGATGCCTTGTTCGGTCAATAACTAAAT
>JBCCSR010001153.1:0-2396 GCA_039199865.1 Bacteroidota bacterium | reverse complement strand
TTGCGACTTGGATCACGAATTTAAAGGGGGATTATTGGGTGCCAAAAGGGGAGGGGCCCGCAGAATTTAAAGCCATCCAAGCAGGAGGGATTTGGTTACTCTTCTTTTTGACCATTCCATTGATTGTCATCATTCAGTGGTTTCAGCAAAATGCCAGGATTGATACTTTGGAACGCGACAAAGCGGAAGCGGAATTGAGTTTGCTAAAGCAACAAATTAATCCACACTTCTTTTTCAACACACTCAATAATTTATATGCGCTAAGTTTGACTAAAGACAAGCAGACACCTGAGGTTATACTTCAACTATCAGAGCTGATGCATTATGTGATTTACAAGGGAAAAGAGAAAGAGGTCGCCATTAGGGAAGAAGTCAACTATATCCAGGATTACATTAAGTTGCAGCAAATCCGTTTGCATCAAACCTTAGAAGTGGATTGGCAGCTTGAAATTAAGTCAGAAAATTTACGGCTTCCTCCGCTATTATTCATTACTTTGATTGAAATTGCTTTTAAACACGGGATTGAACCCGCCGAGGGACCAAGTTTTTTGTACATCAATTTGAAAAGTGACGCTCATTCATTGACTTTTATTTGCGAAAATTCCACGGAGGACAAACAAAAAAGTAATGACGGGATTGGATTGTTGAATTTACAACGACGCTTGGCTTTGCTCTTCCCCAATCGGCACAAATTTGATGTCAAACAGACCGCAGAAACCTTTAAAGTGACCATGTCAATCCAATTTTAGTCTAGCAGATATGAAACTCAATGCTTTAATTATCGATGATGAACCCTTGGCCCACCGCGTCATTTTGGAATATGCGCAAGAAATCCCTTTTTTAGAAATTATTGGACAATGTTATCTAGCTACTGAGGCTTTGGTGTTTTTAAAAGAACAAGCAGTAGACCTATTGTTTTTAGATATCCAAATGCCCAAACTTAAAGGCTTTGACTTTTTACGAACCCTTCAACATTATCCCCAAGTCATTGTCACCTCGGCATATGCTGAATACGCAGTAGAGAGCTATGAATTTGAAATCTGCGATTATCTACTCAAACCCTTTCGCTTTGAGCGATTTGCCATAGCGGTCAACAAAGCCTACGATTTATCGAAACAAAAACAGGAAATACCCGAACAGATTTTACTCAAATCGGATAAGAAGCTAATTCCTATCTTGATTGCGGATATTTTCTATTTAGAAAGTTATGGCAACTACGTCAAAGTATGGTTGGAAGATGGTTTTCACCTAACGGCAACTACGCTGTCAGGATTGGAGCAGAGAATTGCAAAAGACCATTTCTATCGCATCCACAAATCCTACATCATCAATTCTCGCCAATTGGCTTATGTAGAGGGCAATATCGCAGTGCTAAAGAACAATACTCAATTGCCGATTGGGAAGACACAAAGGAATTCCTTTAAAGCATTCCTGTCTTAATTTGATTTTATGGACAAGCAGTCTAAATTACTTTTTGCGCGGTAGGGCGTTAAAACGCCCTAATGGCCCTGACATGAGCAATGCCATCTTTATTGTCTACATCGTGATAGCCATTACCCATAAAATGACGCCATGCTCGGTCTTCGTTGAATTCAGTCGAACTCCAATAGGTGACCCCCATACAATCCCCAAAGTCATTGCTACACAAGGTGAGGGACATTAAGGTGAGTTCACCCCTAGAGGGCAAAAACCAGACGCTTCCCAAATCTCTACATAGTTTTGCGGCGATGGCATCTTCACTACAGCCCGCTAAGATGGCAGAGGTATTCCTTGGTCCATCGCCAACTCGAGTTCCCGAAACGGTTTCTTCTGGTTCTGGTTGTTCACAATTGTCGGCACAACTAGTAACATCTTCCAAGTTGGCAATATTGCTATTTAGGCAGCCCCATTCTGTTCCGGTACTCTGGTCTTCAATGGCTGCCACAAAACCTTCAATCCCGTCGTAGAGTTCATCAGTGTCAACGAAAAATATGACTCCTCCCAAGTAGAACTTGCCATAAATACTATCTAGTGGAAAGTTGGCTCTGAAGATGGCCAAAGGCGTTTCTCCTCGGTCCAATTGGCTTTGCACGGTTTCGTTCTGGCATCGGTCACCATAAAAGCCCGGAGGACAATTGCATACTCCCGTTTCGCATACGCCATTATTGAGGCAAATAACATCTAGGCAAGGGGTTACATTTTGACAGCTATCTCCGGAGAAACCGCTTAAACATTCACAAGTGCCATCAATACAAATTCCTCGATTTAAGCATACCGTATTTTGGCAGGGATTGGAACAAGATTGCGTCCAGATGATTGCCAATGTCCCAATCACCATAAATAAGGCCAACTTCAATGATTTCATTTTTCGTGTTTTTAGTTTTTTTATTAACGCAAAATTAAAATAAAAAAACCCA
>JBCCSR010001152.1:0-2399 GCA_039199865.1 Bacteroidota bacterium | reverse complement strand
CGCCGGAAGAAGCCCTGCTCAACATTCATGCTGATCTGGCCTTGGCTATTCAGCGGTTTACCGAAAAAGCCGTACTGCGCTTGGCGACGGAATTGAAACGCATCACGGGCTTGAAGCAAATTTGCTTGGCTGGTGGGGTGGCACTGAATGGGGTGGCCAATGGAAAATTATTGAAGTCCGGACTTTTTGATGCCCTGTTCGTCCAACCCGCTGCGGGAGATGCGGGAGGAGCATTGGGAGCTGCGCTTGCTGCTCACCATTTGCATTTTGCGGGAGCGAAACCACCGATCGCTGCTGCGGATGGGATGTCGGGGGCGTTGCTCGGCCCAGCTTTTTCCAAGGATCAATGCAAAAGGGCCATTCTCAGGGCGGGTTTAGAGGCCCGCTATTTTTCCAACTTTGCGGAGTTGACCGAGGAGGTAGCTGCTGCCATTGTCGATGGAGCCATTGTGGGATGGTTTCAAGGGCGAATGGAGTTTGGTCCGCGGGCCCTTGGCAATCGAAGTATTTTGGGAGATCCCAGATCGGAGCAGATGCAAAGTCGGATCAATTTGAGCATCAAGCGAAGAGAAAGTTTTCGACCTTTTGCTCCGGTGGTTTTAGAGGAAGAAGCGCCAGCATATTTTGACTTACCGGGAAAATCGCCCTACATGAATTTGGTGGGACAAGTTAAAAAAGCCAAACTTCATTCGGTACCGATAGATTATCCCGCTTGGCCGATTCCCGACAAATTGGCTTTTGTCAAATCCGTATTTCCGGCCATTACCCATGTTGACTTTAGTGCTCGGATTCAAACGGTCAATCGGGAAAGTAATTTTCGGCTTTGGAATTTAATTCATACATTTAAAGCAAAGACGGGGTGTGGGATGTTGATCAATACCAGTTTTAACGGCAAAGACGAACCCATCGTTTGTACGCCCGTAGATGCCATTCAATGTTTTCAAAATACGGAAATGGATCTATTGGTACTTGGCGATTATGTGATTCGAAAGAAAAAATAAAATCATTCAACCAACAAAAGACCAACATGGAATTTTTAAAAGACCTTTGGCAGTTTCTAAAATATCGAAAAAAGTGGTGGTTGGCACCAGTTATTCTGACTTTACTCATTATTGGTAGCTTATTGTTTTTCTCTAGTGGTTCGGCAGTATCTCCATTTATCTATTCCTTGTTTTAGTAAAATGAATCAATCAGGACAAACAGCGCACAAAAAGGAGCAGGTCTATTCCACCATGATGGTTTTATGTCTGGCTTGCTTGTTGGCTTTTGGCTACTTTCAGCTGTCCTATTTTCTGTGGGCGGGCATTGCTTTGTTATTGATGGCATTGTTTGTTTATCCCCTGGCCAAGTGGATTCATCGCGGATGGATGAAACTGGCGCACATCTTGGGTTGGATCAATACTCGATTATTGCTGGGAATACTTTTCTTTTTGATTTTAGTCCCTTTGGCATTCTTGCGTAAGCTGTTTTCAAAACAACATATGCCCTTGACTCCAGACGATAGTGATACCTATTTCATCGATAACGAAGGACGGCGCATTAACTTTGAACAACCCTGGTAAGTGCGTGTTTTGAAATCTTTCCTCTTGCGCTTGTTTCAGTCTGAAAACGGAGGAATCAAAAAAGAAATTGGAAAGGAATGATTAAAGTTTAATGCATTTTCCATTTGTAATAAATTCATTATCAACAAGCCTTCGACAGGTAAGAGTGTATTTGTAGAATACTTGATAAATTTTTAATGAATAATGTGGCAAGTATGAACTAATCTACTTATATTGCAATGTGTTTGAGTTGAAAGCATACTGTTTGAGAAATCATTCTGTAATCTACCCTACTTAAAAAATGATGAAAGCCAAATCGTGCTGAATCATTTCCACAATACAACTTTTAGGTTTCTCAATTTTCCTGCGACCCTTATTTCTGGCTTCTCGATATAGCAGAAAGTCTGACAGTCAAATGAAGTTTTAGAATTAAAAACCAATAAAGCTATTATGATCAAAAACCATCAAAACGTTAGTCGCTTAGAATGACCATCAGCGATTTTTAGAGCCTCCTTTACACAATTCTACCATATATCTTTTAATATTCTTGATCTGATCAAGTCTAATATCCTCTTGTAATCAAGCAACGTTCGTGACTTGAAGCGGCACTGCCATGCCTTTCATCAAAAATAACGATGCCATCCGAAGTAACGGATGTTTGCCGTTGTCTTGTTATTGATCCAAACATAAGCCTGCTTTACTTTAACGATACGTAAATGTAATTTCCTACTTATCCACAAGTATGACGACCTAACAATATGCTTGTCATTGACCTGAGTGCTGTTAGAGCGGTAAGCGTGGACGAATAGCCCCTGCTTGCCAACCACCAATAGTTGTCTTCATGACAAAAAAATTGTT
>JBCCSR010001151.1:0-2406 GCA_039199865.1 Bacteroidota bacterium | reverse complement strand
TCCCGAACCTGTCCTTCGAATTGCTCGACAATCGTTTGTCCCGAAGGAAAATCAATGGTAGGCGGATTGAGCGCAAAAATTTGTTTATGCTCCGCTTCGCTAAGTATGGATAAGTTCGCAATTTGACTTGCAGGTGCCTGACAAGCTCCTCGAATCAGTTGTCGGAAGAAGCCAATGAATTGGCGAATGCTAGCGGCTTCGTACAAATCGGTATCGTAATTCCAAGCAAAATAGAGGCGTCCATTCTGAAGGGCAGCAGAAACATCCATATCAAATTTGGCTACCTGATGACTTTGGTCAAAGACGATTTCGTCGGACACCTCCGTTGCTGCGGTACTGCTATCTGCCCCGCTTAGTAAACCAAACATGGTATCAAAAATGGGATTCCGTCCTTTGAGCTTTCCATCCCAAACCTGTTCGACCAAACGTTCGAAAGGATAATTTTGGTGATCAAAACCTTTGATTACTCGTTCCTTAACTTCTTGGAGGAATTGGACAAAAGTCTTCTCCCCTTTCGGGAAATTTCTGATGGGAACAGTATTGACAAACATCCCGACAATCTGTTTCAAATCAGGATGCGTTCTTCCAGCAACTGGTGCGCCCACAACAATGTCTTCTTCTCCCGTTATTTTTGCCAGAAAAATGGTCCAGATGGCCAGTAAGAGGGTATTGAGGGTGCAAGCTGCCCGACTCGTCATTTGGTTCAAACCTTGCATCTCCGCTTCATTGAGCTGAAAATGAGCGGTCGCTCCGCGAAACCCTCGCGTATCTTGTCTCGTCGCATCCAGCGGAAAATCCAGCAGTGGAGTGGGCTCCGCAAAAGTGGCTAGCCAATAGGCTTCTTCAATGGCGAGTTGTTCCAATTGAGCGGGCTGAGCAAGCCATTGGACATAATCTTTGTATTGCAAGGTAACGGGAGCCAAAGTTTTTCCTTGTAGCAGACTGGCGATTTCATTGCTCAAAACATCTTGGGAAAATGCATCAGTTACAATATGATGTTGGTCAATGAACAACCAACATTCCAAGTCTTTTTTCCAATAGGCGACTCTAATCAATGGTGCTTTACGCAAATCAAAAGGGCGGATGAATTGCTGTAAGGCCTCGGCAAAGGAAGTAGCCGATAACAAGGGAATTTCAAAAGGTACTTTTTCGTGTACAATTTGAACGGGTTGATGCGCCAATAACTCAAAAGAGGTACGCAGACTTTCGTGTCGATCAATCAACTGTTGAAAAATCGCTTGGAGCTGTGCTCGCTCAATTTTGGGATCAAAAGGCGTATGAAATGGAACATTATAAGTGACCGAATTTTCTGCCAAATGTTGTAGGAGAAACATTCGATTTTGTGGAGGAGATAAGGGATAGTAGTTCAGCCGAGGCCGCGGAAAGGAAAGATTGCTGGTTGCAGCAGTAGTTTCCTCATTCCTCCACTCCACAAAGGGAAGCGAAAGTTCAAAGCTGCCCAATGCTCTCCACCATTCCTCCAAGGAAGCATCGAGGTGATCACATATCCAGTCCAAACTTTGCAAAAAGAGTCGTGCCAGTTGCTCTAATGCCTTTTGATCAAAGCCATGAGAATCCTTCAATTGCAATGTAAAATCCTGATCCCCCTTTCGCTGTACATTCAAGAGCAAGCACACGGATTGAAGCGATTCATTGATCGGACAAACTGGATCGTAAGCAAGTGCGATATCTAATACCGCAGTCCGAACGTGAAAGCCATTGGCGAATTTGCTGATAAATTGAGGATAGTTATAGTCCTGATGACTAATGTTTTCTTCCAATTCCTGATGAATGGTCTTCAACAGTTGACGAACCGTCAGTTGGGCATCAAGCTGGAAATGGCTAAACAAGATCGCCTCTTTCTCGTCTGGTAACCCGGATAGATGCATTGGAGCTTGCGCAATTAAAATCTCCTTTCGGTGGGCATAATGATGCAGTAGAATGGAGAGGTTCGCCAAGATCAGTTTATAGCTGTTAAAGTCTTTTTGCTTCCCCAATTGCAATATCTTTCCAGATAATGAAGTGGAAAAAGGAAAGCTCATGCTTTGGGTATGGATGTCAGAGCCCTTGTCTTTTTCAATGGAATTGAAAAAAGGGGGATAACCGTTTTGTTTGTTCAACCAATAATGGTGGATCGTTTGGAGTCGAGTTGATGCAACAACTTGTTTCTCACTTTCAGTACTCCCATTGGCGTGAAAGGCCTGCGCTTTTTGTTGAGGCAAAAGTATTGCTGAATCCTTGTCCTTATTCATGCGTATTGATTTGCATAGTACGTCAATTTGCCCAGTGTAAATCCATTCAGAAAGAAGTCGGTAAAGTACCAGCCCGGTCTACCTTCCAAGTCGACAGAAGTGACTTCTGCCAAATTGGAAGGGAAGACCAAATAAGGGTTCCGGTAATGACTTG
>JBCCSR010001150.1:0-2408 GCA_039199865.1 Bacteroidota bacterium | reverse complement strand
GTCAAGGAATGGTAATTGGGATGTTTATACAAACATCAATGGGAAGGGTCAAACGCAAGACGGAGTCTTGACAAAGATTAGAGAGGCCTTCAGAGGGCTCAAAGATACAAAATAACTCACAAATTGTAAAGTTAGTGTAAAATTAGCATTAACAAATTCGATCTGACTTGCTTTTTAGTCCTTGTGCTTGCTTACTTATGATCAAAAAAACTATTCCAGTGAATCCACCGTTTTGAATAATTTGGCGTATAGGTCTTCTGCTTTACTGGTGAAATAAGCGTCTGGATTTATGCTAGAATGAATGACGTAAGGCAATTCGGCATCCTCCCGCTTGTAGGCAGAAATTACGATAGCTTGCAGAGCATTATTGGCTTTAATCGTCATTTGCTGAATATTTTCCGGTGCAATGCCTGAAGCATCAAAGTCGTCAATAAAATTGCTCCCGGTAATGTTGCTCATGCCACTGAGGTAATTGGCCACCTCGGTAGAGTCTAGCGCTGTTCCTTCTCCGGAAAGCCAGCCATCTGGCCCTTTTTGTAGCGCTTGCCCATCACCAAAACTAATGTTCGTAATGTCTTCTGCCCGTAGTTTGACCAAATCCCTGAGTCGATAGGCATTAAATCCTTGTCCAAAACTCATGCTTAAAAATCCATCAATAGCGTACACATCTGGGGCATCTTGTAAACGAAGGAAAGAGGTGGCCGTTCGCGTATTCTGATCAAAGGAAAAGCGTCCGATCACAAAATTACAGAGGCTCCGATCTCCTGCAAATACCTGGATGCGATTGCCATTGGCTTCATCTACTTCGTATTCCCCCCACTTTTCCTCGGTCTTCGCGGCAATCCGTTTGGCTTTGACCATCACCAACTGTCCTAAGAGGGCCTGAACAGCGGGGGACATCGCCGTAACGCTCTTGTTGCCCTTTGTCGCCCGCCAATTGTCCTCTACTTTTTCCAGCGTTACGGTTGCATACTGATCCGCCTTGGTTTGAAGTACAATTTTGTCGACTGCACTGGTATCCACCTGAACCAATTCAGCTTTAAAGCTCCGTTCTTTTTTGGTCGAGAATAACTGAGATGCAAAATAAAGTGCGAGTAAGGCACCAAAAATAGCAAAGAGATATTTGTTGTTCATGGTATGATTAATTGTATCGTTCCTGCATTCGCTTTGATCGAATGCTATTTTTGCGCTGCATTCGGTAAATGCCGTAAAAAATGATAAGGGCAATGGGCAATAGGAAGTTCATCCACTTGTAAAAACTCCGTTGGTCATCTTCCAATTCTTCGATCGGACGGGAAGCTACTCCTTTGGTTCGCAAATCAATTAGTCCGGTATCATCACTTAGCCAGTCGATGCTGTTGACCATTAAACTGATGTTATCTTCATTTTGTGGGCGGCCCTGTGGATTGGTTTGGGGAAACTCTCCGTCGGAAATCAAAACAATTTTAGAAGGCGTATTGCCTACAAGATTTCCTTCTAAAACGCCACCGATCGCAAGGTTCGACAAGGGAAAATCTGCATTGGTCCATTGTTTATTGACAACATCAAAGACGGTTGGAGATTGAATAATTCCGGCCTTGGTGGAGGTGGTGGCGATGGGAGTAAAAGTGGCGTCTCCAGTTCCAATGTACCGCACTGGACTAGCAAAGGTCAAAATTACTTGCTCCAGTCCTTTGGTGATGGGATGATCAGGAAAAGGACCAATTACCGGGAGATAATGAAATTTAACTGGCGTATTTACGGTAAAGAAACCTTGTCTTTGCTGAATCGAAACAGTCCCACAATTGATGTCCACGATAAAGTTGTTTTCGATTTCCAAGCCTTTCGCTTTTAGCCACCCCTCTAATCCCGTAGTCAATGCCGTTCCCTGGGCAGTGGAAAAATCACCGTTGACCGCATCAATGGCCAAAAACAAATGGCCTCCTCGCCCTAAAAATTGATCCAATTTGGCCAAATCGGTAGCCGGAAAAGAATCTTTTGGCGCCACCAAAGCAACCGTTTTGATTCGGTCGGCAATTTGATCCACCTGAGGCAGATTGATTGTTTCGACATTGTAGAGAATCCCCAAGGCCTGCACTACTTGCCCCAGTTCGTTCTGGCCAACCTCTCCGTGTCCCTGAATCAAACCAATGGCCGGTTTATCAATAACTGCCAATTTCTTGATGGCCGTTGAGAGCGTATACTCCACTGGACCATCTGGTTGGATCAAGGGGATGACCTCGCGACGATCCGCAATTTGTACCAAAGCTCCCAGATAGATCAATCGCTGAGTCGCCTGGTCTTTTTTTCGTACGTTGATGGGGACGGGACGCAAGCCATTTTGCTGTGCTTCTGCCTCTTTTTCCTCTGATTCTCCTGGATTGATAAACTCATAATTGACCATTCCTTTCGACAAATTGACATACTCG
>JBCCSR010001149.1:0-2408 GCA_039199865.1 Bacteroidota bacterium | reverse complement strand
ACTCTAGATTCAGTCCGCTTTTTTGCAATTGTTCTAAAGAGGCTTGACTTAAGTCGACGCCTCGACAAAGTTTTCCTTCGTGCTTCGGATATTTTGCTCCTTCCATGGATGCAGGTCGAAATTCAAAACTGCCTACGGACAAATCCGGGTGACCATAAATTTGAAACTGCCGATTCGTTCCTCTCCCAACACTCAATTGCGTTCCTTCAAACAAACAGAGGGAGGGATACAAATAAATGGCAGTCATATTAGGTAAATTAGGAGAGGGCTTGAGGGGCAGTGCATAAAAGCGTTGATGATCGTAGTACTTGCAAGGAATCACTTCCAAGGTACACTGAATGCCTCCGGCCAACCATCCTTCCCCATTGATCATTTGTGCATACTCCCCGACAGTCATTCCATGCACAATGGGCACCGGATGCATGCCCACAAAAGATTGATGAGTCCCCGCCAAAATAGGTCCGTCGACGTAGTGCCCGTTTGGATTGGGTCGATCCAAGATCAATAGGGGCAACTGATTTTCTGCACAAGCCTCCATGACATAATGCATCGTCGAGATGTAAGTATAAAATCGAGCTCCCACATCTTGAATGTCAAAAAGAACGAGGTCTATCCCTTGTAAGTCTTCTTTCCCGGGCTTTTTCTTTTTGCCATACAGGGAAATCAATGGTACTCCCGTCTTCGCATCTTTACCGTCTTGCACTTTTTCACCAGCATCTGCTTTTCCCCGAAAACCGTGTTCTGGAGCAAAAATGCCTTTGATCTGTACCCCTTTTTGAACCAAGGCATCTACCAAGTGCTGATCGCCTACTCGCGAAGTCTGATTGACCACCATCGCTATTTTCTTTCCACTCAACTTGGGCAGATAGCGATCTATTTGCTCCGCTCCGGTAAGAATGGTTGCCAGCTCTTCTGGATCTTGGGAATTGGAACTCGAATCATCCGATGATTCGCCCGCCCCTCCTTTTGCCAGCGATGTGGGTCCACTACAGTTTAGTGGAACGGCACTGATTGTGAAAAAGAGTAAAATGATTTTTAGATTCGCCAACATAATTGTAGTTTTAAGGATCATTCAGCAAAACGCAGAGAGACTTTCTTTTATTTCCCCCTTTAGGGTCAACGAAATGAACGGGTCGCTCTGCGTTTTGTTTTTTGCTTTAAAATAACCAGTAGATCGTATCGAATAATAGATGAAAGACAAACTGTACGCCATTATTGATGTTGAAACCACGGGCGGACGTGCCAGTCGCGACAGAATCACCGAAATTGCCATCGTCTTGCACGATGGTAAACAAATAGTGGATCGGTGGGAAAGTTTGATCAATCCCGAACGAGCCATTCCCTACAATATTACTCAAATCACTGGGATTACCCAAGAAATGGTCGTGAATGCCCCTCGTTTTTATGAAGTGGCCAAGAAAATAGTAGAGCTGACGAAAGGGGCCATTTTTGTTGCTCACAATGTTCGTTTTGATTATAGTTTTATCAAAGAGGAATTCAAAAGATTGGGCTACACCTTTACTCGGCGACAACTCTGTACCGTTCGATTGGCCAGAAAAGCCTTCCCTGGATTGCGGTCTTACAGCCTGGGAAAACTCATCAAGCATTTTGGCATCAAGGTCAAACAACGTCACCGAGCGATGGCCGATACTATGGCAACGACGACTTTACTGGAAATGATTTTGGATAAAGAAAATAGCGAAGACAAAATCAATGAGCTTGTCAATCTAGGCGTACGTCAATCCCAACTTCCCGTCACCATCACTTTAGAAACCCTACATGCACTACCCGAAGAATGTGGCGTTTACTACTTCTACAACAAATCCGGTGACATTATCTATGTGGGCAAAAGCATCAACATCAAAAAAAGAGTGATGGAGCACTTTGCCAAGCAAACGGAAAAAGCGCGAAAGCTCTACAAATCCGTCCACGATATTAGTTTCGAAGTGACGGGAAGTGAGCTGGTAGCATTGCTATTTGAATCACATGAAATCAAAACCCATCACCCCAAAATCAATCGGGCGCAGCGGGCCAGAGCATTTCCCTACGTTATTTTTAGTTATTACAATGAAGAAGGCTATCTTTGTTTGAAAACAGGACGAGTAACGGCCAAAGAAAAAAAAGAACTCAACATTCTCAGAGAGTACCCCAAGTTAACTTCAGTTAAAGGTGCACTCAATCGCATTCTGGAAGAGTTCGAATTGTGTCAAACCCATTGTAGTGTCGATTATCAAGCTAATCCTTGTTTTTATTATCACATTCAAAAGTGTTCTGGTGCATGTATTGGCAAAGAATCACCTGAAGACTACAACCAACGCGTACAAAAAGCCATTGATCAACTGGACATTGACTTTAGAGATAATTTTATTCTGCTTGACAGAGGCAGAACGCCAGAAGAGAGATCGGTT
>JBCCSR010001148.1:0-2408 GCA_039199865.1 Bacteroidota bacterium | reverse complement strand
CTTTTACGAAATTTGAGACAGCGCAAACTCTTCAAGACTTTTGAAAGATGTCGACACAAACAAGTGGAATGGCTCCAGGCACAAAAGGTACAAACGAGTGATCACTTCTATTTGAGCTATTTAGAAGCAGCAGAATCAGATGCTTATTATGCCCAATTGGGACAGCACAAAGCGGATTTGAGCATTCAGCGCAAACAAAATCAGCTGGATCAATTTTACCTTTCAGAAAAATTAAAGGACGCTTGTGAAATGCTGATTCGCAGTCGAATCCTCAAAGTCAATTATTCCAATCCGATGTTGGAACGCTTGCTCAAAGAGGTGGAGCAAAACCTACGGCAATACGAAGCAGTTGCTCCACTGATGGTCTATTATTATTTGTATCAACTGATTAAAATGGAAGAGCGGCCCTACTATTTTCAGGCCTTGGAAGTCATTAGAAAATATGAGGCGCAGTTGAGAAAAGTAGAAATGCAAAATATCTATAATTATTTGCAGAACTACTGTATCGTACAAACCAACAAAGGAAGCCGAACTTTTTTACAGCAAAGTTTTGAACTCTACCAAAAACAGTTGGAGAAAAAACTCCTGATGGATAAAGATGGCTTTTTACTCGAGTGGCACTACAAAAATATTGTGGCAATCGTCATGAGGCTAGGAGAGATGGATTGGGTGAAAAATTTTATTGAGACCTATCGACATGAGTTGCCTCCCGAGGTCATGGAGAATGCCTATACCTTTAATTTAGCAGCCTACTATTATGCCACCCATCAATTGGAAAAAGTTCAGCAATTGCTCATTCAGGTAGAGTACAAAGATATCCGCTATAGCCTTGCGGCCAAATCACTTTTGTTGCGAACCTATTACGATTTGCAGGAGTACGATGCCTTGCAATCTTTGGTAAAATCCTTTCGAGAATATTTGCGTCGCCACAAATTGATTCCCGATCAACGTCGGAAGGCTTTCTTGCGTTTGTTGCAATTGACCAAAGTGGCCAGTCAGATTCAATCCGCCATGCCTTTTCAACGAGCCAAAAAGACCAAACGACAGATTTTGGAATTGAGAACTGATATCGAAAAAAGTAAGGAATTGATCAACCGGGAGTGGTTGATCGGAAAAGTTGAAGAAATGGAAGTAAAATATTAATCTTTGTCGAAGCCTTCGAGCAGTTTAAAGATTTCTCCTTCTTTACTAATCAAACAGCCTGTTTCCATCATTTGAAACAATTCCTTTTCTCGCCCTTCTTTGTACTTCTTTTCCGCTCGATAGACTTTTACCTGTGCGTTGGATAGTTTGATTTGTCCCAGCATTTGTTCGGGACTCTGATCTTTAGTAAAATCTATGTTGGATCTACCTTCCACCATCATTCCCCGCATGACAATTTTTTCTTTGCCGCAGTGAAAGGTCTTTAAATCATGTGGGCTTCGATGCTCCAAATATTCAATGCCCTGTAAGATTTTTTCGTAAACCAAATCGCTAAACAAATCGATGATTCCTTCTGCCTTTTCTTTTTGCTCGGCCTTCATTTTTTCCCAGTCTGGACCGGGAATACTTTGGCTGGCTAAAAAACGAATAAACTCTGTTTCGAGTTCTGCCAATTCATCTGCACGAAGTCTTCTGTATTTCATGAATGTGGAGGGATGTGGGAGGCTAGTGTAAGGAAATTGCTTCTTTTCGAGAAGATTTTAGCGGAAATCCCCTCGAAAAGACAAGCAGTGTAAATGGTAAAGGGTAGGTGCTGAAGTTTAGATGATCATCCCTGCGGCAACCGTTTCGTTGGTGCCCTCCTCCACTAGAATCAGGCTACCCGTGATGCGATTTTTGCGGTAAGCATCAAAAAATAGCGGTTTGGTCGTCCGAATGACGACTCGACCCATATCATTCATTTCCAGGATTTTATCCTCCAGATTGCGGTGCAAAGTATTGATGTCGAGTTTGTAGCGGATTTCTTTGATAATGCAACGCGCTTGTTGCGTGGTGTGCATGACCGTATACTTTCCATTTGGCTGGATGGGCTTTTCATTGAACCAACACAACATGACTTCTATGTCTTGATCGACATTGGGCTTGTTGTTTTCCCGAACGATCATATCTCCACGACTGATGTCAATGTCATCCTCCAGCAGAACAGTGACGGACATGGGAGGAAAGGCTTCCTGTAGTTCGCCCTCAATGGTGTCGATTTTCTTAATGGTTGAGGTAAAACCTGAAGGCAGCACCATAACTTTATCTCCTTTTTTCATGATCCCTCCAGCAAGTCTTCCAGCATAGCCTCGATAGTCGTGGTAATCATCTGTGTTGGGGCGAATGACGTACTGAACGGGAAAGCGAGGATCGATAAAGTTGTAGTCACTTGCGATATGGACATTTTCCAAATAGTACATCAAAGTAGGGCCTTCATACCAATCGGT
>JBCCSR010001147.1:0-2410 GCA_039199865.1 Bacteroidota bacterium | reverse complement strand
CTCAATGCGTCTTGGTCGCTGGGTGCCCGCTGATAGAATTGCGCATCGTCCGTCGACCGGACGTTTGCCGTTGATGCGCCTTGCACGCTGGTTCTCGCAACCGCCGCGAATGTCGGCTATGACCCTTTTTTGCATGAACTCTGCGTTGCCGCCAATTTCCGCTTCAGTTTTTACCTGAGGATTTTCAATGGCTGAGATTGATCGAACAGAGGTGCTTCAATTACCTGCTGCAAAACGATATCTACTCCAAGAGACGAAGCTTTACCGCATTGGAAATCAACTCCCAGAGCGAGTAGAACCAAGTTTACTTTGGACACCTATACATCGAGGATTGTCCTTGGGATTACCTGATCAAAACTTCAACTATTTTGGACTCGATCAAACACATGAGATATCAATTGTGCCGTCTAGTCAGGTGAAGCCCATTGCCGCTACCATGATTGATTTGAAATCGCTTCAAGCATATGTATCTACTGCTTCAAGTATTCGAATTCATCCATTAAGCTGGACCATCATTGATCAACAAAATGCTTTGGTATTGGGGACTCCCTTACTCCCTATTTTAGGTGAGGAATACTACCAAAAAAACTGTTTTCTAATATTAGCAGGATGGAAAATACGATATGAAAAGATGGCCTCTACTTACCAGCAATCCTTACCAGATCAAGCGAACTATTGGTACTTGCTTAGGCCTGACCAGCCAATTGCTCGAATACAAAAATCTACGTTCACCCCTTTAAACAAAGGGTCACTTATTAAATCCCTCGTCGCTCTAAAAGAGCTTTAAATATTCATGAAAGCAGTCGAAATATATCTACAGTCTTATCAAGACTATTTTTGGCAATATGAAGACGAAGGTGTCATCATTGCAATACCAAATGGACGTACCATCGGGTATAGTAGTTTGATCCTGTCGGATATCATACCTGCGCTAGCACCACAGGGGCTTCCGAGATTTGGCTCCTTACTACTTGCGATGGCAGCCACGAATGCACATGGGAACGATTCATTGAATACTATTTTTCATATTGCATTAAAATATGTTCACAAATGTCCTGAAGTCGAAGAAGGGATTTGGTTTGCCAAGCTACTTACCCAACTCCCGGCCGATTATAAAAAGGGTACTTTACGGATCGAATTATTTCGCGGTATTTTCCAACAGGCTCACAATTCGCTTGGACAGCGAGACTCCGACAAAATCAAAGAAACGCTAAAAGGGAAATTCAATTTAAATCAGTTTCCAACGATTGCCCAAAAGGTACTTTTACACCCCGGTCAAATTATTGATGATTTCAAGGTATTGGCTCTTATTGGCAAACAATTACCTGATATAAAGTCAATACTTGATCGAGTAGCCAATTTACCTCCACTTGGAGAGGCACTTGATGAAATTGATTTTAAACCAGAGAAAGAAGTTGCCTCAAAATCCCTCATTGACCATCTACTGGAAGATCAACGCACCTTCCATATAGGAGCATTGGTGTCGAGATTAATCAGCGGACTTCATATTCCATTTCATTCCAATCTGCCGAGCCAACAACCATTAGGAGGAGTGGCAGACATTACCAACAAAGGAAATTTTGACAAGTTGCTCATTTCTGAATTTGCATTTGACGACGCCATCTTAATGTCTCGTTTGGCAAATAATGAAGCCCTTTATCACCATCGAGAAGTGCCTCCAGCCGACCATGATTTTCAGCGGATTATTTTAATTGATACGACTTTAAAAAACTGGGGAACCATTCGCACCATCGCGTTTGCAGTCATGCTGGCAATTACAGAGCATCCTAAAAATCAAAGTCCTTGCAAGGTTTACCTCATTGGAAAATCATACACTCCAGCAGAATGGGAAAATCTGAATCAGATCGTTCAGGCCATGCAACATCTAGATCCTACGATGGATCCGGGAGTTGGCCTATTTCAGTTATTTGAAGCAGAGGAGATGAAAAAGCATGAGATCTTTTTCATTGGTACTTCGGAATCTTTGACCCAACCCCAAATGATTGCCTTTCAGTCGGAATATGGTCAATTGATTGATCATTGGATTCATCCTACAGATGAAGGTAAAATCACATTATATAAAAATCCAAAGAGGGGAAAACGCTTGATTCAAGAGTTGAAGCTTCCGCTAAAGGAACTTTGGAGACGAGAGCGTCCATTTAGACAAAGTCCGCATGGAAAACAAGAAGTAGACTATCCTATTCTTTTCCCTTCTTTTAGAACAAAAACCATATGGTGGGGACCAGACTTCATCTACGCGGTCACAAAGGAGAGGTCAATCGTTCGATATTATGGAAGTCGATATAAAAACAATCGAAAAGGATGTGAAATGATTACTTCACATTTTACCGGATCGAATCGACTATTGGCTGTAATGACCCTTGAAGATTTATCATCCATTGCTTTGGTG
>JBCCSR010001146.1:0-2412 GCA_039199865.1 Bacteroidota bacterium | reverse complement strand
TGACCGCGCTGTACCTCAAAGGGGGAAGCCGAATGAACCTCTGAACGCAATTGATTGCCCAACAGATCAAACAAGTCAAACCGGAGTGAAGAATAGTCTTCTGATTTAAGATCAAAGGTGATTGCCTCACGGAATGGATTGGGATAGGACTCTATTCGTTGGAGTATGGCCTGAGGATAAATACCTACGGTGAAAATTTCCTCGGCGATGGTATGAAAAACCGTATTGGTAATCACTGGCTCATTGAAGTCAAAATAAATGGCCGCACTGTTTTCGATACGGGTTCCCGGTTCATTATCCGCCAACTGACCGATGGTGTATTTTAGGAAACCATTAGATGCTGGTTCGTTGACAAAGCTATCTGGCAACATGATGTTTTCAAAACTAAACTTCAATACATTATTGCCAATGATATCAAACTCGTAAGGATGGCTGGAAGCGCCCAAACGGATCGAAGTCAAATCTAGAAATTCAGAAATGGTGTCCAATACCACAACGTTGAATGCGGTATCCGTACCCGTATTCTGAAAGCGAATGCGGTATTCCAAACTGGTGTTGGCTTCGATATTGTTTTCTTCACCGTAGCCTCGCGGTAAGCCCTGCTTGTCGTTTGGATCATAAGAACCAATATTCTCTTGGCAATCTACATCAACAAAGTGATTCTCATCATCTTCCGCAAATAGATTGACAAATCCCGTACTGAAAGCACCGCTACCATTACTACCACAGGCTTCAATGGCGATAGTGGGTTTGCTCACACCTGGATGATTCGCTACCTGATCAACTAAGATTCGGTAAGTCGACCCATTCGCCGGTAAGCTAATGGTGGGATACGACTCGCCACTGTTGAGCTGAAAGGGGGTTGAAGCCCCCATGACGGCGTCCTCAATAATGATAAATTGAGAACTCTCTGCCATGTTGCCCGCCCCGACGTTGGTAATGGTAAAATGGACCTGATCGCCGATGCATTCGCCCTGTACTTCGAGACTAGCCCCCGACCAAGAAGGTGATGTTGGCACGCAAAAGTTGTCCGGGTAAATGTGTGCTACTGAGCAGTGGGTTTGTCCAAGTTCTACGTCCTCACAGCCTACCTCCACTTTTAATCCGACACGACCACATTCGCCTACTCCAACTTCGCCCAATTCAAAACGATACAAGCCATTGACTAGGGTATAAGGATGAGTCGCAATTACAATGGATAAATCGTCATCCAAATCCAATTCGATGTAGGCATCGCTCGCTGCCTCAGAGCCATTATTACAATAGCTGATTTGCATGGAATTGTTGTCAAAACAGCGTCTTAAAAATGGTGCAGATAAGTCTACTTCCATGTAGGGACAACTAATCGTCGTCGACACTGGAATATCTTGGGTATAGCTTTCGCCAATCGTTGTGGCAGCGACGCTGTAGGTGGGTGCACAAGTCGATGCCCAATAGGGAACAGGTGGAATGGCTTCAATTTCATAGGTACCTGCCTCAACAGGAAGTCGATAATTCCCTAAATCATCGGTCATCCGATAAAAGGTACCGCCTGCTCCACTCGCTTTTACAGACCAGGATCGTAAACCAAGATCCAAATCATTGGCACAATTGCCATTGGCATCTTCAAAGACGTTGCCGGAAATAAACGCGCCGTTGGGATTGTTAAACCCCGAGAAGGATTCACTGGGAATGATAACACCCCCTTGTACGACTTCAAAGACAAAAGGGACTCCAGCTCCGGACAGCCCTTCTCCCAAACTAACCTCGGCAATTTCGGGAGTATTGACTTGAAAAGAGAGGGAAAACAGAGATTCTCCATCTGAAAGGGTAATTCCATCAAGGCTTGGAGTTTGATCAATCCAAATGACCAATAGCTGTCCTGGGACGACACTATTACTACCAATATTTGGAAATCCGGCGGTAGTAAAACTAGGATGATAGTTTTCGATACCAAGTAGGGTTAGTTTTGCGGGATCCCATTCGATGGCAAATTGCATACCAACGATTTGGTCAAAATTTTCAACGGAAACATCCATTTGAGCGATATCTGAGGCGTTGTCGTCACTGACCCTAAAGATGGCTTGTGAATGAAGATGATGGACAAGAAAGAAAAGGCCAAATAATACACTTGATCTTATGATGCAGCGAAATCGAAAGATTGCTTTTTGAGACAAATTCATGGGATAAATGGATTTTAGTTCACTATTCAATACAAAAATGGCGCTCTTTCCGCAGTTGTTCAACTACATATTTTTGATTTTGTAGCTTGTTTTTAAAAAATAAAAATGATAAGTTATTGATTATCAAACCAAAAAAATTCAATTTGTAGTATATATTTTATCATTAAATCTTTTAGAAAATGGAAAAAAGTAGACTGTGGCTCTTGATGGCTACGCTTTCTGCCAGCGAAAAACGCGCGTTTTTCGCTGG
>JBCCSR010001145.1:0-2414 GCA_039199865.1 Bacteroidota bacterium | reverse complement strand
GCCTATTTCAACGATTCTCAGCGTCAGGCAACCAAAGAAGCTGGTGAAATTGCTGGTTTGACCGTCAAGCGTATCATTAATGAGCCCACAGCAGCAGCACTGGCTTACGGTTTAGACAAGCGCAACAAAGACATGACCATTGCGGTTTATGACCTTGGGGGAGGAACTTTTGATATCTCTATCTTAGAATTGGGAGAAGGCGTTTTCGAAGTAAAATCAACCAATGGAGATACCCACCTTGGGGGAGATGATTTTGATCGAGTGATCATCAACTTTTTGGCAGATAGTTTCCAGGCTCAAGAAAGTATGGACTTGCGCAAAGATCCCATGGCCTTACAACGTTTGAAGGATGCAGCGGAGAAAGCAAAAATTGAATTGTCCTCATCCACAGAAACCGAGATCAATTTGCCCTATATCACTGCAGTTGATGGCGTGCCAAAGCACTTGGTCATCAAATTGAGTCGAGCAAAATTCGAACAATTGGCCGATGATTTGGTCAACCGTACTTTGAAGCCATGTCAATTGGCTCTCAAAGATGCTGGCTTGAACAAAAGCGAGATCGATGAAATCATCTTGGTAGGTGGTTCCACTCGAATTCCTCGGATCCAGCAAGCGGTGGAAGAATTTTTTGGTAAGAAACCCAATAAAGGTGTGAATCCCGATGAGGTCGTTGCCGTTGGCGCGTCTATTCAGGGAGGAGTACTGAGCGGTGATGTTCAAGACGTATTGTTGCTCGATGTAACGCCACTTTCTTTGGGTATCGAAACCATGGGCGGTGTTTACGATGTTGTTATTGAATCCAATACAACCATTCCAGCAAAGAAATCTAAAGTTTACTCTACTGCTGGAGACAATCAGCCCTCCGTGGAAATTCATATTCTGCAAGGAGAACGTCCAATGGCAAGAGACAACCGAGCGGTCGGTCGATTTATTCTCGATGGAATTCCACCTGCTCCCAGAGGTGTACCCCAAATTGAGGTGACCTTCGATATGGATGCTAACGGAATCCTCAATGTATCCGCAAAAGACAAAGGGACTGGCAAAGAGCAAAACATCCGCATCGAAGCGTCTACTGGTTTGTCGCAAGAGGAAATTGAAAGAATGAAGGCCGAGGCAGAAGCCAATGCAGAAACGGATAAAGCTGCTCGCGAGAAAGTAGACAAAATGAACGCTGCTGATGCACTGATCTTCCAAACGGACAAACAA
The DNA here is from genome assembly GCA_039199865.1 of Bacteroidota bacterium. Lineage (GTDB taxonomy): Bacteria > Bacteroidota > Bacteroidia > Chitinophagales > Saprospiraceae > JALZUU01. The sequence goes on along the minus strand of JBCCSR010001145.1, from coordinate 1,208 downwards.
TTGACAGAGCATGGCGACAAGCTCCCCGAAGAGAAGAAAGATGCCATCATTGCCGCTAAAGATGAGTTGAAAAAAGCACACGACGCGCAGGACTTAGAGGCCATCGAAGCCGCGAGTAAAACCTTGAATGATGCTTGGGCGGCTGCTAGCCAAGAGATGTATCAAGCGACTCAGGGAGCTGCCGCTGAAGGAGCCACTGCTGATGCAGAAGCAGACCCTACTGCCAATGCCGATAATGGTGGCAACAGCAATCCCGCTGACGATGTCACCGACGTGGAATACGAAGAAGTAGATGATAAGCAGTAGAGTGAAAAGGATAACTTTTTCTGCTTGCCAAAAGCTTAGCAATAATTAAAAAAGGTTTTTCGTACCAGGCCCTTTCAGTTAAACAGTTGAAAGGGCTTTTTTTATCTCTTGGCTTGAATTATCTTTACCACTCAATCAAATAGAATATACATTGAAAAATCAAATTACCTCATTAATAGCCTTGACTTTACTCCTGCTGAGCACTTCAGTCGGGGCACAATACGACGAAGATATTTTACAAGCATTGCGCGTAGATGTCATCTACTTGGCTTCTGATGATCTAGAAGGTCGAGAAGCTGGACAAAAAGGCGAGCGATTGGCTGCTCAGTATATTGCGACGCGCTTTGCAGAAATTGGTTTGCAAGCCAAGGGAACGAATGGACAGTGGGTACAGCCTTTTCCCTTCAAAGAATTGGTCAATCCGCATACCAATCCCGATAAAGTACCCCAAGCTAGTGAGGCGATGAATGTCATTGCTTTTTTGGATCATGGATCGGAGCATACCATCATTATTGGTGGGCATTATGATCATTTGGGATATGGCGGTTCAGGATCAAGAGCTGGTGGTGAAAAAGCCATTCACAACGGAGCGGATGACAACGCCAGTGGAGTAGCCGCTTTGCTTCAATTGGCCGAACAACTCAAGAACAATCCCAAAGCCAAGCAGAACAATTATTTGTTCATTACGTTCTCTGCCGAGGAGAAAGGGCTGTTTGGCTCCAAATATTTTGTGGAAAACCCAACTATTGATTTGACGAAAGTCAGCTACATGTTGAACATGGATATGGTCGGACGATTGAATGCGGAAAAGGTTTTGGTCATCAATGGAGTAGGGACTTCTCCCAAGTGGAAACCAGCACTGGAAAGCATCGAATTTGGAGGTATCCAGGCCAAAACCTCTG
>JBCCSR010001144.1:0-2418 GCA_039199865.1 Bacteroidota bacterium | reverse complement strand
GGGAAATGATACTAAAAAATATACTGGACTTGATTTTGTAGGTATCGAAACAGTAACCAATACTGTTGATGCTTCTGAGATGACTACCTTACATTTGGATGTATGGTCACCAGACTTTACGCTCTTCGGCATCAAATTAGTGGATTTCGGTGCGGATGGCGCTTTTGGTGGTGGAGATGATACTGAACATCAAATTGATGTCCCCGGACTAGCTCAAGGAGAGTGGGTATCTCTTGCTTTTCCCCTTTCTGATTTTGTCTCATTAGCCAGCACAGAACATTTGGGACAATACATCATCGTTGGCCAACCTACTGCTGCCACTACGCTTTACGTAGATAATTTCTACTTCTCAAAAGAAGATGTTACCGTTAATGAGCCATTGGTTGCTGCACCCGATCCAACCGAAGATCCATCAAATGTCATCTCTTTGTTTAGTGGCGTTTACACTGATGTCCCCGTAGATACTTGGAGAACCGATTGGTCTGCTGCCACTTTGGAGGATATCCAAATTCAAGGCAATGACACTAAGAAATATACCAACTTGGATTTTGTAGGTGTTGAAACTGTTTCCAATACAATCGATGCCTCTGGTATGACTCATTTCCGCGTAGATGTGTGGTCACCCGATGCAACTTTCTTTGGCATCAAGTTAGTAGATTTTGGCGCCGATGGTGCTTTTGGTGGTGGAGATGATGTTGAGCACCAAATCAATTTCGAAACACCTGCCCAAGGAGAATGGGTCTCTTACGATATTCCTTTGTCTGACTTCGTAGGACTAACCACGACTGAGCACATTGGGCAGTATATCTATGTTGCTCAACCAACAGCGACGAGTACAGTTTACTTAGACAATGTTTACTTCTACAATGATGCAACTAGCGTTAGCTCTTTTGCAGAAAATAATGTGGCGTTGTTCCCCAACCCTGTACAATCTAGCTTTATGATCCGTACGGAAAAAAGCCTAGAGGAAGTAAGCATTTACAATGCTCTGGGAGCACTTGTATTGAGAGAAACCGTCTTGGATCAAACCTCAGAATTTGATATTTCTAATTTGACTAGCGGTACTTATTTTGTATTTGCCATTATCGAAGGCAAGACCATGGTGGAGCGTTTGATCAAAAACTAAGATCAAATCCATCGAGATTAGTGCATGCCTCTTGCACGTTTTATCGATCGAAAAGAGTTGCCTTTCCTCCAGGAGGGGCAGCTCTTTTGTACGCTAGCTTTTGTCTTCATCATCATTGGATCCTTACGTTGAATCGTTCCGCTCCTATTTTCTCCAACCATTTTTGACGTACAATATCACTGGTTTGCAAGCGAGCATCTACTTCCTGAAAGTGTGGATTGTCCAACCACATTGGGTGACTTTTCCAATTGCAATTGATATAACTTACTGCTTTCACCACGTCCTCATTTTCCCGAATGGTTTGAAAAAAAGGAACAAACCATTCTTTCCAGGCTTGTTCAGCTTGTTGTGGATTAGATAGAATGGTTTCGATGGTTTTGCCATTTTCTCTTACCGTAGGACTACCAATTGTTGGGGTAGCCTCCGCAATAAAAACGGGTTTCCCTTTCTGGCGAGCAAAGTTGATCATATTGCTGTCTTGCCAACGCGCGAAAAAAGAGTAGCCACACCAGTCGACATAATCATCTCCCGGATACCAAGCCTGTAGCAAAGAATCAGGTTCATCGAAGCCATGGGATTGCCAAACGTAAGCGACATTATCTAGGCCCATCTGATCATAACGATCTTTGATTCTTCGATAGGCTTGAAGATAACTTTCTCGATCGTAGTTATTCCAAGGGCCATGAAACTCATAACCAATACGGAGAAAAATAGGACGCGGCGAAAGCGACTTCAACCATTGACCAAATTGACCAACCATTTGATCATGTGTCCCATCCGCTACTTTTTTCTCATGCCCTCCCGTCATCCAAAGACCGATGGCCAACGGCAATGCTTTGAAATCTTCATCTGCCAACTGAAGAGACATATTGTTATTGCTATCCCCCCAGTCATCTGTTGTCCAAACCCCATCCAATCCCTTCATGGTATAACCAAAAGATTCCTCTCCGGGGCTGAATCCAGTATACATCGTAAAGCCTCCAGGTTTTGGAAAATGATCAAAATAACCGTCGTTATACGGAGCAGCCAAACCACCAATCGCTTCCAACTCTTGACCGACAAAAAGGATACACTTTCCCAAAGGAGGTTCAAACTTCGCCAACGGGCGTTTCGGTATTGTTTCACTAGACGGAACTGCCTCCGTAGGCTGATGCTTGCTCTCTTGACAAGCCATTTGGGCCAATAGAATCAGGGCGCAAAACTTTATTTTTAGAATTGCTGGCATAAATCCAAAGACGATTAATAGTAACCCCGTTCACCTTTTCAACAGCTTTAAACTTGCCTTTGTAGCC
>JBCCSR010001143.1:0-2419 GCA_039199865.1 Bacteroidota bacterium | reverse complement strand
CAACTGTCCTGCAAGAGAATAAATCAGTACACTGTTGGAGTGGATTGCTACTTGCTTGAATAAGATATTAACTTGGCTCTTGGCCGGGTTAGGAAACACTTCTATGACTCCTTCACTGAGTTTTAAATGCTGTGCACTCGTAGTCACTTCGTATAACTCTTCGCCAATGGTGACAAAAGTATTGTTGGTGATGATGGGCGCATTGAAATCAAAGTAAATTGCTGCGGAATTATCAATGACGATGCCAATGGGATTGTCCAACTTCTGTTTGATCCGGAACTTGACAAAACCGTGCGATTCCGCTTCATTTTGGGTGCTATCCGGTAGGTTGATGTCATCAAAGGTAAAGCGTAGGATTCCACCTTCTAAGCGTTCGAAAGTATAATCATGACTAGAAGTTCCTGGCTGTACTGTACTGGCATCTAACCAAGCGGAGAGTGTATCGATGACGACGACCTTCAGCGCTGGCGCAGTTCCCGTATTTTGAAAACGGATTTTATACGATAGATCCGTGTTGGCTTCTACTAAATGATTGTCTCCGACACCTTGGGGAAAGACCAGTTTGTCATTGGGGTCAAAAGAGTTGACATTTTGTTGGCAATCGATGGAGACAAATAAATCCGCATCATTTTGTGGAAAGGAGAGCGCTTGTCCGGGATTATTGATGCCGCCGCATCCTTCAATGGTTAGCAAGGGCTGGTTGAGGCCAGGATGGTGAGGCACTTGTTCGGCACTAATGTGCCAAGTCGCACCGTTGGCTGGGAAGCTGAGCAATTTGTCCATACCCGAACTGAGTTGAAAGTTTCCTTCCTCTCGCATCAGTACATCTTCGATGACAATATAATTGCGCGCGGCCTGCATGTTGCCTTCCCCGATATTTTTAATCATCACTTTGAGCGAATCATTATCGCAGGTGGATTCTAAGGCCACACTTGCTCCCGACCAACTACTACTGCTTGGTGGACAAATGCTATCTGGAAAAATACGTGCTTCAACACAATGCGTTTGTCCCATTTCGACCTCACAATCTAGTGCAATGGTCAGTGAGAAAGAGCCATGGGTGGCAGAGGGGAGGTCGCCAATAGGGAAGATGATCGTATCTCCCATTGGGGGCAAATAAGTTTGGTCACTATCGACAAAAGTCATGTACGGATCGAGTACAATTTGCACCTCGGCCATTTCAATGGTTTGGGTGCTCAAATTCCGGTAATTAACGTAGTAATTGCTATTCAGGCAAGGCCGAATGGCACCACTGGAAACATCAACGGACATGAGTGGACAATCAGAGAGCTGTACGGGAAGATTGACCGTAATCATGGTGTCACCACCCCCTAAGTTAAAAGAATAGGTGGTTGGACAGGTACCGCTGTAGTTGAACGGATAGAGCAATTGAAGATCAAATAGACTATCCTCCGGGCAAATGATGAATTCGTAATTTCCCGCAAGATCGGTAGTGGTTTCGTAAGTGGTATTGGTACCGAGGCTGTGTAATTGAACAGTCCAATCGGTCAAGCCATCCTCGAGCGTATCCAAGCTACAGTTTTCATTGGCATCGAGGTAGACCTGGCCCTTTATATTTTTTGATGGTGCCTCACTATCTTGATAGATGGTTTGGGTGTACTTGAAAATACCTACTTTCAGACTGGTGACTACCGTCCCATTGTCAATGATGTATGCAGAGTCTGGGGTCACCAAAAGCTCGTAGGGATCGCCAAAGACCCCATCATTATCGAGATCGAGTTGAGGCAATTCTATTTCAATCCCATCATTGAAATTGCACCAATTGATGACCGAATACGTTCTTTCGGTTCTTTCAATCTGTTCATCGCAATCGGTATTATAAAGAACATCTTCATAACTGACCGCGACCAAGTTACAAGTTGTATTGCTCACCGTCAAACTATCCACCAACGGATCTCCCAGGTTATGTTGACCGGGAAGGTGAATGGTATAATTGCTGTTTTCTAAAAAGATCTGTTGCTGAGCGATCGCCGAGACGTTTCCCGCTTGGTCGATGGCCTGGAAACGACGGGTGATCACCCCGGAGGGGCAAATCATGGAATTCAGTGGAGGGAGTTCTTTGGTCCAAGCGGTACAATTGTCGAGGGCGGTGGCATTGCCAAAATTGGCTTGTAAGAAAAGGGTATCCGTATAATCGCTTGCGGCGAGACAGATGGTCGAGGTATCGGGTGGTGCAATCACGGATGGCGGTAAAATATCATTGGTACAATCTCCTTGAGCATTGGCCATTGATAGGGATAAACTGAGTAAGCAAAAAGCGAAAACAAAACGAAACATAATTGAGGAGGTAAGTTGATTGGTTTTTATTTTTTTCATGTGGATATAATTTTTCTTGTTTTATTCTTATTGATGATACAAATGTGGCCAAACTTTTTGGTTACGACAAGAACATTTTTTG
>JBCCSR010001142.1:0-2419 GCA_039199865.1 Bacteroidota bacterium | reverse complement strand
CCATAATTGGATCAGTGATGTATCTCGTCGAGGGAGGAGTAGATTCCAACTTTACCAGTATTCCACGAAGTATCTATTGGGCCATTGTTACCCTAACAACGGTAGGCTATGGTGATATCGCACCTACTACGGAACTTGGTCAGTTCCTGGCGGCCATCGTCATGATTATGGGTTATGCCGTCATTGCAGTCCCGACGGGAATCGTTTCCGCAGAATTGGTCAATCAGTCTTACTCCACCAATACCCAATGTTGCCGCTATTGTTCGGCCGAGGGACACGATGATGATGCCATTTACTGTAAAATCTGTGGGGAAAAATTGAACGAAACGCCTTGATCCGCGTAGCCCGCTAGGGCACCCGAGTGGTGGCAAACAAGCGTCTAATACTGTATCGTCCGCTGCCGTAGGCGACAATCATTAGTAGACCGCCCACAATGGCAAAGTTTTTCATAAAAAGAATGGCTTGCTCACGCTGAATCGCCCCCGAATCATTCCACCAGGAGTGAACGATAAAAGTCACGGGCAACCAGTAAAGGAGCAGGAGGAAAGCTCCGAAAGAAGAGCGATAACCAATCAACACTAAGGTGCTCCCCAAAACGAGGGTAAAGATGACTCCCGACAGTAAGAGATCCTGATTCCAGGTAATGCCATAATTGGTCATGGTCGCTTTTGTCGCTTTGAAAGCCACAATGGAGTCGTATGCTTCAAACAAAAAAATAAATGCAATAAAAATCCTAGCGAGCAAATCTACTACGTCTTTCATATTTTGCTATATTATTCTAAAGAACCAGGACTCCTCTGGCCAAAGGCAGAGGAAAACACCTTCTTACTACGGAGTTTCTTAATTTCCGTTTGTTATTTCTCGTTCTTTTTTGCTTTCAAATAATTATTTACCGCCCGAGCCACATTTTGGCCATCCATGGCCGCAGAGATGATTCCTCCAGCAAAACCCGCCCCTTCCCCGCAAGGAAATAGCCCCTCTGCATCTTCATGCATGTAGTGTTGAGCATTTCGGGGAATACGAATCGGTGAACTCGTTCGGCTCTCTACTCCGATTACATTGGCCTCTTCCGTAAAATAGCCTTTCATTTTTCGACCAAATGTCGACATTCCTACTCTGAGCCGTTGGTAGATACTTTTGGGCAACAACTCGTGTAAGGGTGCTTCGTACAAGCCCGGAATGTAGGAGGCCTTAGGCAAGGTAGCAGAAATTTTGCCATTTACAAAATCTGTCATCCTTTGAGCAGGTGCTTTTTGACTCCCATCCCCATTGGCAAACATCGATTGCTCAACGGATCGTTGAAAAGCTAAACCGGAAAAGATGCCTTGATGCGCGTGGGCCAGCAAATCTTCCCGCTCCACGGCGACCACGGTCCCAGAGTTCGCAAAAGCGGAATCTCTACGGGAAAGCGACATTCCGTTGACCACAATTTCGCCAGGAGCCGTAGCCGCAGGCACCACCAAACCTCCCGGGCACATGCAAAAAGAAAAGACACCTCTGCCCTTTACTTGACAGGCCAAACGATAGCTCGAAGCAGGCAATGCTTCTTCTCTGGGAGATTGTCCGTACTGAATCTGATCAATCAAACGTTGTGGATGTTCAACTCTTACCCCCAAAGCAAAGGGCTTGGCCTCCAATCGAAGGCCCTTTTTATGTAGTAATTGATACATATCCCGAGCAGAATGTCCGGTAGCCAAAATGCTAGCTTTGGCAAAGTACTCGCGCGATCCATTGACCACAATCCCACCCATTTTTCCATCCCGAATTAAAAGGTCCGTAACGTGAGCATCAAAATGTACTTCACCACCGAAGTTCAAAATCGTTTGCCGAATATTGGCCACAATTTTGGGCAATTTGTTGGAACCAATATGGGGGTGGGCATCGACTAGTATGTCGGAGGTCGCGCCGTGTTCTACTAAAAGCTGGAGTGCCTTCGCAATGTTGCCTCTCTTGTGAGAACGGGTGTACAATTTACCATCAGAATAAGTCCCTGCCCCACCTTCTCCAAAACAGTAATTGGAGTGTTCATTGACCTGACCCAGTTGTTGAATGGCCTTTAGATCCCTTCGCCTGGCCCGTACATCTTTGCCCCGATCAAAGACCAAGGGACAAAAGCCAAGTTCAATTAGCTCCAAAGCAGCGAAATAACCCGCAGGTCCCGCTCCAACTACAATAATCGGCTCCCTTTTTTCGACCATTTGCAGTTGATCCAATAAACGATCAGGGATGACAAAATCTTCGTTGATGTAGACCTCTACCAAAACCCGAACATAGACCTGTTTTTTACGAGCATCAATGGATCGCCGAAGCAATCGCCAGTGTCGGATGGCTTTCTCCTCTACCCTACACTTTTTCGCCAGACGCCCCTGAATCAGCAACTCATCTTGTGCTTCCTGAGGTAATAAACGCAGTTCTATTT
>JBCCSR010001141.1:0-2424 GCA_039199865.1 Bacteroidota bacterium | reverse complement strand
CGCAGCCCAATCGCAGCCGCTTTGTCTTATCGAGTTGGTGAACGTGATGATCGCGAGGTAACCACAAATCCGGTGGGGCAACAAAGAGGTTTAGATGCTAAAGATTGGTATTCTTTTGCGGGCTTAACCTTTTCTTTCAACTTATCTGGATTATTTTCCGCAGGACACGGTCCTGGCAACTATTCTCCATTTTAAAATAAAGGACCATTCATAAATAACTATTGTCATCAAAAAAGGCGTCTATTCCAAGGTGGATTAGGCGCCTTTTTTTGTCACGCATTCCTGCCCGTTAGGTATTTTGGGTAGAACTCTTTAATTTGGGCACCAAACCATTTTGATATCAAATTGTCGTCGACCAAAGCACTTGAAATTTTAAAAAGATATTGGGGCTACCAGCAATTCAGGCCCAGCCAAGAGTCGATTATTCAATCGGTCTTAGACGGTGTAGATACTTTGGCATTATTGCCGACAGGAGGGGGGAAATCCATTTGTTTTCAAGTTCCTGCTCTGGTCAATGAAGGCATTTGTTTGGTCATTTCTCCGCTAATTGCCTTGATGAAAGATCAGGTCCAAAATTTGAAAAAACTTGGAATTGCGGCTGAAGCCATTTATTCTGGGATGCACTACAGGGACATTGATCGGGTGCTAGACAATTGTATTTATGGTACGACCAAACTACTTTACCTTTCACCCGAACGGCTGAGCTCCGAATTGGCCATCGAGCGGATCAAGCAAATGAAGGTGAATCTACTTGCTGTCGATGAAGCCCACTGTATTTCTCAATGGGGATATGACTTTAGACCTTCTTATTTACAAATTGCCGCGATTCGACAGTGGCTGCCCAATACACCCATTTTAGCGGTGACAGCTACGGCTACGCCCAGGGTGGTCATCGACATTCAAGAGAAATTGGAATTTTCCAAAGGAAAGGTTTTTCAACAAAGTTTTACGCGGAGTAACTTGGCTTACGTTGCTCTACACGAAGAAAACAAATGGGCCAAACTATTAGAGATCTTACAAAAAGTAAAAGGTAGTGGAATCGTTTATGTCAGAAGTCGGAAAAGAACCAAAGAGATTACTGCTTTTTTACAACAAAAACAAATTGCTGCCGCTCACTATCATGCCGGATTGGGAGCTGAGCTACGGTCTGCCAAACAAGATGCTTGGATCGATGACAAGGTCCGCATTATGGTGGCCACCAATGCTTTTGGGATGGGGATCGACAAAGCCAATGTGCGCATTGTCATCCACATGGATTTACCCGATAGTTTGGAGGCGTACTTTCAAGAGGCAGGTCGAGCGGGAAGGGATGGAGAAAAATCATTCTCTGTATTGCTGTACAATCAATCGGACATTGATCAACTGGAAAGGAATTTTGTCCTTTCTTTTCCAGCGCTAAAAGAGGTACGTAGAGTGTATCAAGCATTGAGTAGTTATTTTCAACTGGCTACTGGGAGTGGGTTAGGGGAGAGCTTTGATTTTGATATGACTGACTTTGCCAATAATTTTAAGCTTGATGCTTTGATGACTTACAATTGCTTGAAAATATTGGAACAGGAAGGGCTAATTGTATTGACAGAATCCGTCTTTAGTCCTTCTAGGCTACGTTTTGTTTTGGGAAAAGAGGAGCTTTATGATTATCAAATTCGGCATAAGAAATTGGATCGAATCATCAAAGCTATTCTACGAACTTATCAGGGAGCATTCCACCACTTTACGCCCATTCGGGAACGGCAATTGGCCAAAATCTTGAAGCTGGATGTCAAAGATGTTTCACAGGCACTACAAAAATTGAGACAAGATGCGGTCATTGATTTTCAAGCACAAAAAGATAAACCACAAATTGTATTTTTAGAAGAAAGATTGCCAAGCGATGATGTGTTGTTAGACAAAAAGAGGTATGACTTTCGAAAAAATCGCCACTTGGAAAAAATGAAGAAAGCCATTTCCTACGTGGAAGATGCCATTTGTCGCAGCAGACAATTGCTGCAGTATTTTGGGGAAGAAAGTAAGGCCTGCGGCATCTGCGATGTTTGCTTGGGACGGACCAAGGCCAGCTTGTCAGAGCAGGGTTTTGAACGCTACAAAAAGAAGATTGCCACTATTTTGTTAGGTGGGCCGCAAACCATAGAACAGTTGGCTTTAGCTTTTGCGCCACGTCGGCATCCAGAACTTTTTCAAGCCCTCCAGTTTTTGACGGATGAGGGGTTTATCGAAACCAAAGAAGATTTACTCTATTGGAACGACAAACAAAAATAATATTAACGGTAACCAATGATTTAAATTACGATCAACGGATGCAGCGCATTTGTGGTAGTTTGTCTACATTTGGTTATAATATTTTATTGGTCGGTAGAGTTCGTTCTTTTTCAAAACCATTGCAAGCACAAAAGTTTGAGCAAAAGCGCTTGAAATGTTTTTTTG
>JBCCSR010001140.1:0-2424 GCA_039199865.1 Bacteroidota bacterium | reverse complement strand
GAAAGGTTTTTGAATCGTCTCCGTCTCTTCCTTTCCATCTGCTGTATCTAATTTTTTCTCCTTTATGGCTCGGAATTCATCCACCTTAGTTTTTAACTTTTCCGTCAACTCCTTCGACTGCCCCACCAAATAACAAATCAAGACCGCCATTTTCTTCCCATTTTCCGTTTCCGGATTATCCCAGGGCCAGCCCCATTCTTTGTATTGGTGTTCAACAATGCTCTTTAGCTCCCGATTCAGCAATTCAAAACGGGCCGTATCTAAAAATCGATGGAACCCCTCCAAGCGAGACATTTGTACCAAAGCAAAAGCAGCCAAATCTTTAATGCGTCGTTCTTGGTGATTGATTAATAATTCTCCCAATAAGTTAAACTGTCCCGCTTCCTTTAAGCCTTCGATAATGTCCCCTTGCTCTTTTTCGGTGGGGTAGAGGTCGATGATTTTTTGGATGAAATACAATCGATCTCCTGATAATTTGGCAAAAAAGCCTTTGAGATCAATGCCTTTGAGGTTGTCCAAAATGGCTTGATTGACCTCCTGGTCTTCTTTGACGCGCATTAAGGCAAAGAGAATATTCTGCTTGTGTTCCACCTCGATGTTGGTAGTCAACTGTTCCAGTAGGATTTCCTTGGCCCGCTGAGCATGCTTCCATTTGGTATGTCCTGCGATAAAACCCAAGTCTTCAATCACCAAAGGATCGGGATGGATGTTTTTGAGATAATCTGCGGCCTGGTCCAGAATTTCTTGCGCCAATACTGGGTTGAGGGTACTGCTTTCCATGAGTGCAGTAAAAAGTATCAAGGCTGAACTTTCCTTGGGATGGGCCACAAAACGCGATTGGAGATGGTGGAGGAGCTTGGCCGAGTCTTCGTGGGCCTCGTTCAGGCCGCAGTAGAGGAGGAGGGTTTCTCGCCACTTGGCGGGATCTACATCGTAGAGATCGAGCAACTGATCGACAGCTTTCTTTTTGTGTAAATGTCGAGCCGCAAAGTATTCCATGAAGGTACGATGGGGAAAGCGATAGGCATTGGGTGGGAGAAAAAGCAATAAATTGGCATTTTCTACAATTTCACTTACCATTTCATCGTACTGCTCTTTTTTCAAACCGGAATTGTCCATCTCCCTTTGGGTGATGGCATTGACCAAGTCTTCGGCAATGTCTTGGTCGGTCGTCTCATTGTTGTGGATGTGTTCGTAAGCCAAATGCGCCAGGACCGCCACTTTTTGGTGGGATTTAAAGGCATTGGCTCGTTCGCTATCCTGGGCTCGATCCCATTCTTCTAGCAGTGCCCGGGTACATTGATCGTAAAATTCCACTCGGCTATCCGGCAGCGTGTATTTGGGTTTGGTGTACAAAAAAGCAATGATGGTCAGCATCAAAGGATTTTGGGCCAAATCCGCTAGATGCGCTCTCCCGTGAATGAGTTCAAACAGCTCGCTGGCATTCTTTTTCCCTTCAAAACGCCAAGCGGTCAGGAATTGTCGGATGGCAAAAGGCGTAAAGGGAGCCACGTGGACCGTTTTGGTCAATATGGCTTTGAACGGCAACTCACTTTCGTAAACTGCGGTTCGAGAAGACAACAAAACGGGAATTTGTCGATTGGTTTGTAGAAAGTCACTCAAAAAGCGAGAGATTTCCTGTCGTCGATTTTTCTCCAACTCGTCGTAAGCATCAATGATCAAAACCAAATGCCCTGTATATAAGTTGGCCTGAACAAATTGACGCGTCATCGCCACATCACCCCCAAATTGATATTTGCGTAAGCTACCGACAATTTTATTTTCTAAGTCTTGTTGAGGGGAATCCCGATTTAAATTTTTTAAGTCAGAAAAGGCGAGAAAAACGGGGACTTTGATTGGGCCTTTAAAATCTTCGTTCAAGCCCCACACCGCTCTTGCTGCCACCTTCATGGCAATGGATTTGCCACTTCCCGCTTCACCGATGAGCAAAAGTCTAGGCGTAGCATTGTCCGCGAAATTTTGGAGCAAGAACTCCTGCAAACTTTGTCTTTGACTGCTACTTCGACTGGGCACAACATGCACCGGAACCAAGATATGATGAAAGGTATGTTTAGAGCCCAACCAATCATGCCCTTTCCTCAAAGTTTGCTCTTCCAAATCTTTGCGATAACTCCGCAAATGCTCGGGGAGTTGTTCTTGAAGGCGTTGCCGCAAGCCCTGGTTCATCAATATTCTCTGCAAACTGGTTCCACCCATGCGGTGGAAAAAGTAAACGGAGATCAAACCGACCAGAGCTAGGAGGATACCGGCAATCAGAGACTGGTTTTCAAATAGTTGATCCAGGAAAAGTAAAGGCAAAAGCGGCATTGACGTTTAGTTTGGCTTGCTTGGCTTAGTGTTTTTGTAAATATAGCCATTAAATTGTGGCATTATTAATATAAGGGAGTAGGGAGTAGGGAGTAG
>JBCCSR010001139.1:0-2424 GCA_039199865.1 Bacteroidota bacterium | reverse complement strand
GTATAGTTTGGCCTGCAACCAGCCAGAAGTGGCTGCCATTCAGGACTTGGTGGGAGGTCAAAGTTTTCTGGCACAAGCCGCCAGTAAAGATCATTTTATCCAGCAAATCAAAAATGCGGGAATCATCCATTTGGCTACTCATGCCTGTGTCGACCTAGAAACAGATGCCCTCAATCAAATCTTTTTCACCGATGATTACTTAACCTCTGTCGAACTAAAAAATCTCCAATTGCAGGCTCGAATGGCCGTACTGAGTGCCTGCAATACTGGTTCTGGAAAATTGCAAACCGGAGAAGGCCTAATGAGTTTGGCCAGAAGTTTTACCATTGCCGGTTGCCCGAGTACACTGATGAGCTTGTGGTCAGTCGATGATTGCGCCACCTCTGACATTATGCTGCTCTTTTATCAGGAATTGAAGGCAGGCAAGGATCAACCCACGGCAATAAGAAATGCCAAACTCCAGTATCTCGCAACGGCTAGCAAAGAAAAAGCACATCCCTATTATTGGGCCCCATTTCAGATGGTGGGCGCCTCTTGGCCTGTGCTAAGCCCCCCTTCCAATACTCCTTATTATGGACTGGGGTTCGTGGTACTTTTATTGGTTTTTGTGAGGTGGAGGTTTATTTTTGGGGCTGGTCACAAAAAAGCGATTTGAAGCGATGGTAGTCAACTGTAGTATTTCAGAGAAAAGACTTCGCCCTCTTTTCCATACGATTACAAACTGTTGCATTTCCATTAAGGACAGAAAGATTATAGTTTTAAACGGAACGATCCCTCGTCTCTTCTTCGAATGCTAAAATCATGGGATTCCCTTGAAATTGATCAATCAGACTCACTGCTTGCGCAAATTTTTCATCGATGATTTGCTTGGCATCCTCTCTTAATAATGCAAAAGGGTACATCTTGTCAATTAGCCGTCCATCATCTCCCATCACAAAGGTAAAAACTGCATTGATGCGATTGTAGGATTGTTTTAAACTTGCTTCCAAAAAACGAAAGTAAAGGTGTACATTTTGGGTATCAACCGCTGTGAGGTAGCTTGGACGATCAAGTAGTAAAATTTTGATATCCAAATAATATTTATTGATTTGGTGGTCAATGCCATCAATTTGTTGTCGTTCCATATGAGTGCTGTAGAATTGAAAAAATAAAGTCCATACCCGTTTAGGCAGCCAAAAGGAAGGTGGCCTTTCCCTCCTTTTCCTTGGCTGCCATTCCCCGAAAATACAATGACTCAATTGGCTTGTTTAATGTTAGTACAATTGGCTTTTCAATTGAAATTGAGTGAAGTTATTTGTATCTTAAAGGAAACCAAAAACCTACCTCTCCGAAAAGAGGTAGGGAATCTATCGGTCAGGCTGGCTTCACCCCTCGTATGCTATTTCAAAAAGTAACTACTATCCGCTCTCCTGGAAGGTGATAGCAAACCATAAATGACCAACATTAATGTTTTACTTGTGAATGCCCTTATCTGATCGTTTTAAGACTTGTTCTTAAAACGGTCAATGGTATTACCCAATGTAAAGGGTCAATTGAATCTAGTTCAATTATGAGGAGAGACAGATAGTAAATTCTTTGAATGAATATGAGGACAAGATATAAAAAATCCCCGAAAAATCACAACTCGTTTACGTGACCTTCCGAGAATTTTTCCAATCTTTGGGAGATAGAGAAATGATTACATGATGTCTAAATCAATATTAATAATCACATCACTTGCACCTCCCTTGATGGTCTTTTGCTCTTTTTGAGTAAGGATTGAAATACTTTTAAGAGCGGTGATTTTACGTAGCATACGATAAGTATTTAATGGTTAAAAATCATTCTAAGTTACAAGTGAAAAAAGAGATTACTAAAGCCCATATTTGCAATGTTTCTTCATCTGCAATTGTATTGTTTAAAACATCGTATTTTTAGCGATTGTAATTATCAACACCTTATCTCCTTTTAAAAATGGATGAACTGAATGCCTATTTTTCGATCATTGAACCACGTTTATTGAACCATGTAAAGGGAAAGCCAGCCCAATTCATTGGTTTGTATCTGAAGCAAAAGTATATCTCTGAGGAAGCGTTTAAGGAACGGATTTGTGGGAAGAAACAGGCGAAGTCGTATTACTCAACCCTAAAGACGAGAACCATAAAAATACTACAAGCCTTGGCCATTATCAGTACACCAAAGGGGGCAAGTATTGTCAAAAAAAAATATGATTTATGCCAAAAAAAATTTACAATTGGTCAAAAATTTCTCAATCAGGGGCAAAGAAACGAGGGATTACGGATCATTAAGCAGGCTTACAGCTTGGCAGTGAAGTACGATTTTAGTCATCTTGCTTGTGAATTATCGAGTATTCTTTATCGCAGTTATATTAATTATGATGTACCCTCTCCAAAAACAGAACAGTATGCCAAGCAGGTCAGTTAC
>JBCCSR010001138.1:0-2426 GCA_039199865.1 Bacteroidota bacterium | reverse complement strand
TTTGGGCGTTTCGAGATAAATAAAAGGATGTTGTTCTAGCATTTGATAAGGAAAACATTCGGGAGTGAGGATGGGATCGTTCAGGGCATTGACCAAAAGGGTAGGAATGTTGATGGGTTCCATAAAATGGATGGCAGAAGCCTGATAGTAAAAATCTTGGGCATCCTTGTAGCCATTGACTGGAGCGCTGAAATAATTGTCAAAATCCTCCCACTTGGTGATTCGATTTAGATTATCGATATCGAGGACCTCGGGGAATTGCTTGGCTTTGATCCGCATTTTGGGGGCCAGCATTTTAAAAAAGCGGTTTCGGTAAAAGGCAATTGCGGGATCGTCGAGTATGGCCACGCTGGTTTTGAGGTCACAGGGGCTGGAAAAGACCACTGCTTTTTTGATGGCTGCTGGCAATGTCTTAGCATTGACGCCCAGATATTTTAAGATGATACTGCCCCCCATGCTAAACCCTACCAAGACGATGCTTTCGTACTTTTTTCTACTCAGTGCGTGTTGGATGACTTCACCGAGATCACCAATTTCACCGTGATTGTACAAGCGAAGTTTTCGGTTCATCTCTCCACTACAAGAACGACAGTTGAGGGCCAATACCCCCCAATTTTTGCTATCAAAAAGTTTGGCCATTCCCTTCATGTAATGTCGCTCGGAATTGCCTTCCAGGCCATGGACCAGTAGGGCCAGTTGATTTCTATCAGGACCAATCCAATCGAGATCGACAAAATCTCCATCGGAAAGCGTCAATCGTTCTCTTTGGTAGCGAATGCCGCCTACCCAGCGGAAAATAGCGGGATAGATGGTCTCCCAATGACCACTTCTAAGAAAGAAAGGTGCCTTTTGGTAGCTGGTATTTTTAACGATTGGCATAAGCTGATTTTTATTCCGCCGCAAGAATAGTACAATTTTCCAAATTGAGATAACGAAGTGGCCAAAATATTGGCTAAATTCGCAGCCAGATTTACTAGATACCATCATTTACATCACATCAATCCAATTGCTTCATGAAGCGCATTTTGATAAAAAATACCCAGATTGTTAATCGCGGGAAAATAACCATCGGTGATATACTCATCGAGAATGGTCGAATTGCTCAAATTGATCCACAAATTGATCGAGCCGCAACTCTAGAAATTGACGGAACTCAGCTCTACGCATTACCAGGCATCATCGATGACCAAGTTCATTTTAGAGAACCCGGCTTGACCCACAAGTCAGATCTGTATACCGAACCCCGAGCGGCGGTAGCTGGCGGTGTGACGAGTTATATGGAGATGCCCAATACCAAACCACCCGCAATCAGTCAGACACTGCTTCAAGACAAATACGATATTGCCGCCCAAAAATCTTTGGCGAATTATTCTTTTTTTATGGGGGCTTCGAATGACAATTTGGAGGAAGTCCTCAAAACCAATCCCCAAAAGGTTTGTGGAATCAAAGCCTTCATGGGGTCCAGCACCGGAAATATGTTGGTCGATGATCCGCTGACGCTGGAGGGGTTGTTTTCAAGAACACCCATGTTGATTGCTACCCACTGTGAGGATGAAGGAACCATTCGCCGGAATGCGGAATTGTACCGTCAAAAATATGGAGAAGAGGTCCCAATTCACTGCCATCCAGAAATCCGTTCCGTAGAAGGATGTTTGCTATCTTCCAGTTTGGCTGTTGACTTGGCAAAAAAGCACAATGCTCGGTTACATATTTTGCACATCTCCACTGCCGATGAGCTATCGCTTTTCCGAAATGACATTCCCCTAAGTGAAAAACGAATTACCTCGGAGGTCTGTGTCCATCATTTGTATTTCAATAGTGATCATTACGCTACTTTGGGTACCCAAGTCAAATGCAATCCGGCAGTCAAAGGAATGGAACATCAAAGTGCTTTGTTTCCAGCTTTGCTCGACAATCGCTTGGACATTATCGCTACGGATCACGCTCCGCATACTTGGGAAGAAAAACAACAGTCTTACTTCAAAGCGCCCTCAGGAGTACCACTGATCCAGCATACTTTAAATGTAATGTTGGAGTTTTACCATCAAGGAAAAATTAGTTTGGAACGAATCGTTGAGAAAATGTGTCATGCGCCCGCAGAATGTTTTCGAATTGACGAGCGAGGGTATCTGGAAGAAGGGCAATGGGCAGATGTAATCTTGGTAGACCTCAACGAAGAATGGGAGGTCAACAAAAGTAATGTACACTATAAATGTGCTTGGTCTCCCTTTGAAGGACATCAATTCAAAGGCAAGGTGAAATCCACTATCGTCAGTGGACATTTAGCGTATCATCAGGGACAGTTTAATGAGGAGAAAAAAGGGGAGCGGCTTTCTTTTCATCAAGCCCAATAAAAAACAGGTCATTGATAATTGCTATCAATGACCCGATCAAATTGCTAAACTTTATTTTTTAACAGGCTTATT
>JBCCSR010001137.1:0-2429 GCA_039199865.1 Bacteroidota bacterium | reverse complement strand
CTTTTGTTGCGGTTGGATAAAGTCAAATAAAGTACTCCATGAAAAGGAACGGTTTCAATAAAGGCTTGATCAAAAATGCCTAAATCTTTTTGTCGCCAAACATCCCGGAGTTGATACTTTCCATTGATTTTCAGCATCGACCAATCGAGTTTGATCTTTTTGGATGGACTATCTTTCCAAGTAAAATAGTCTTTCAATTCCTTACCGTACTGTCCAGTGTAAAAAAGACCGACAGCCCAGGATTCGTCTTTGAGTGGTTTGGCCCAGATTTGATGATCTTCAGCCTTGTGGATCATTTGTGCTTGTCGGCCCAAGCGATCCTGATTGATGGCAATGACTTCGGTATTGGTGAGCAAGTTCAAACTAAATTCGTCCAGACGTTCGAGGGGACAACCAATCAGCAGAGGTGCCGCCAATAAGGACCACAAGCTGATGTGACTATACTGTTCGTCCGGACTAAGGCGACTGGCGTGCAGACTGTCTTTGCCACAAGTCAAATCGCCAATGACCAGCATGTCTGGATCGTTCCAATGGCCAGGGGCAGAGTAGGGGTGCCAGTTGTTTTGGGCAAAGCCAATGGTGTAAATACTTTGCCAAGTATCGCGAATGTCGCCCGAAGTTCGCCAACTATTTGAGTGCTGGCTTAATTCGGACGCAAGATCAATCTTGGCCGTATTGGATAGCGTGAAAATAATATCTCGGCCACAGGTTTTGAGGACTTCGTTCATCCGAATGGTCGAAGGCAGGGCAATCTTCCAATCATATTTCAGGTAGTCAATTCCCCAGTCGACCCACTGTGCTACATCTTCTTGGTCGAATGTGTATTGACCAACGTAGCGATAATCTTTGTAGTGTTTTCGATAATCTTTCGGAAAATTCCAAGCGCCATCTTTTCGATCACTAGACCCTCCAATTCTGGCCGCATAAGTCATGACCCAGGGAGAGGAGTAAATTCCGGCCTTGAGTCCCAACTGATGAATGCTGTCAATGAGTCCCGGCATATCCGGAAACTTTTCGTTGGCTTGGATGGCGTTGTACGGCCCTCCTCTGCGGCCTTGCCAATCGTCGTCGATGTTGATGTAAGACCAACCATACTGCTGTAGGCCTTTGTCAACCATAGCGCGGGCAGATGCCCGTACTTTTTGTTCATCAATATCTGCGGCCCAGCTGTTCCAACCATTCCAACCCATGGGAGGGGTAAGCGCCAATTGCGGTCCGACAATGAGCTCTAATTCCTTACGATCTTCCCCCAGCTGGTTGCGAGCAATGAGGGTGATTTTGTAATTTCCCTTTTGAGGGACACTTCCCTCCAAACGACCATTTTGGGGATCTATTCTTAGACCGGAAGGTAAATTTTCAGCGGCAAATTCCATAGGGCGATCACCACTAGCCGCGATGCTAAACACCAAAGGATTTTCTGGGCGTAAGCCAAAAACATCGGGATTGTTGATGCGGGGCTTTGGAGAGGGAGGAGGGGTGAGGATTTGTTTTTGATCTTTCCAATTGACCAGTTCAGGTCGATATCCTTCTTGCATAACGAATTGAGCATCGGCCCAATAACCGTAATCCCAGCTCCAGTTATTTTTGTTGTCCATCATGAGTAGCCCCAACTGCTGAACCCCCTGCAAGTCGACTTGAACAAACTCCGCTGGATCTCCCTTTTTTAAATTTTGACTTTTCCAAAGTAATTTTTGATCTCCAATTAAGTGAAAAGTAAAGGCAAATTCATCTTTTCCCTTTTGTCCTTTTCCAACGTGGGCTTCAAATCGAATGGCTTTTCCGTTGAGGTCCATCAACATGGAATTAATGGGTTGAACGCCCACCCCGCGCTGGAAAATGGAGTCGCCGATGTGTACGTCTTTATGGTGACCCGGTCCTTTTGGTCTGACTTTTCTCTTGCCATATTCCATCAATGCTACGGGAAGATCGTCCATCCATACCGTGTGATGATTGCTTTGTTGGCAGCCGCTAAGTAATGCAAGAGCCAAACATAGAATACTTAGGATACGAAGCTTGTTCATCGCGCAAAATTAGTTTTTTAATCGATTTTTATGGCCCTTTTGAAGGGAAAGAATCCGTGGAGATGGCCACGTCATTTGTTCATCAAAAATTTTAAAGGGAGAAACGATTGGAAAATATATTTGTGACCCGGGCCAGTCAGTCAGATTGAGCGTAAAGTGCAATATGGGGGCAGAAACTTTTCTACATTTTGCCGCAGAAAAATTTTAAACAACTGAAAAAAGTGTATTTTCCTGATCGTCAGCGATTGGTGGTCAATTGAAAAAATGCAACGATGAAATTTAAAAAGAGATATGTTTTGCTTTCGATCCTACTTCTAGTGTTGGTCGGTATCGGATTAGGGCCTCGACCCAATTATCCTGCTTTTGATCATCAGCCCGTATCGCTTGATCTGGAACTCGAAGCCTTGG
>JBCCSR010001136.1:0-2429 GCA_039199865.1 Bacteroidota bacterium | reverse complement strand
GCAAACTAGAGGTGTCTCAATTTATTTGTGGGGCAAAAGTAAAATAATTTTAGAAATCCAATACCATTTTCAAAAAAAAATTGGGTGGAACTACAATGGAAGTTCCACCCAAAGGCATTATTTTAATGAATGAATCGTCAGAGCAAAGTTTTCGTTTTCAAAGTCAATAGTCTTGAATACAACGGCAACTGATGGCCCTTTTTATTGGTGTTTTGCTGTGTAGGGCCATAAAATCTTTTTCTCCATTACGCTTGATTTCTACGGCGGTCCATAGCCCATCCTTGGTACCAGAAGCCATGTAAAAGCCCCGCTGACCAAGTTGGTAAAAGCGATTTTCCTGATGCGACTTAAAGCCACTGAAACGCATTCTAAGCAAATTATTGGGCACCAAAAAAGAGATGTAATTGTTGCGTTTGGCCGTCGCTTTTCCCCGCAAACCACTCAAAATGTACAGCCATTCCTCTTCGGAGGGAATATGCCAACCTTGAGGGCAAATCCCCCGAACAGCCCCCCCTTTCTCATCTCCTACCGCAGTCTGATAATCATATAATTTTCCGTAATGCTGACAAAAATGACTTTCATTTTGATAACAATAGGCATCATCGACCTCGTAGGCTAGGTTTTCCGCCATGATGGCCAATTTACCAATACGAGTCACCTTATATTCTTTTCCGTCGCGTTGATCTTTAAATGATTGAAGTTTGCCCGAATCGGGATGAGTAGTGCCCAACAACAATAGGATTGCCGTGGACCATAGCATTAAATGGTTCATGGTTGTGTAAGTTTGTGGTCAAAATTGTAGTTGGGGAGTGTTTTGGTTATTCAGGCCAAAGGAGGGATGGGTGACCTGCGAAACACAATTTAAAAGGTTTTCTGCTCAAATGCCAATCATTGAAATACAAAAAACATATATTTTATTTTTTACTTGATAAATAATTCTGAGCAGGGACCACACCTACAATCGAATTTCAGCGCCCCACCCCAATCAAAACATTTTATTTAGCCCTTGACGAGATTAAAAAACATTTTGTATATTTACGCTGTATTCATAAAATTCTAAGCTACTCTTTTTACTTCAGCACGCACCGAACACCAAAACACATTGCCTCTTTTCTCTGCTAATCGTTGCTCAATTGAGCAGTAAACCCCGATGGGATAATTTTCATCTTCATGGATTCCATCTCACCGTTGGTCGAATAATGAGCGAAGTTGATCACTTCTCAGCGAGATACGCAGTAGAGCGGTGCAACAAAATCCACTAGAATTTGTCCTTATACTCTGAAATAGGTCTTAAAAGACAATACACCCCTTTTTTCATAACAGAACTAAGCCAAAATTTTATGAAATCATCTTTTACCTTTCTCCTCGTACTCATGGGTTTGATCGGACAAGCCCAAATAAGCACCACCAGTATTAAAGGACAATTACAAGATCCCGAAGGGACAGCTATTGCTTACGCAAATGTTGTTTTGTACAGCAGTGCTGATTCCAGCATGGTGAAAGTCGAAACCAGTAATGATGCAGGCCTATTCAATTTTGCCAGTATTGCAGCGGGCAGTTATTTTCTAAAAGCAACTTACGTTGGTTTTGCTGATCTTTCCAAAAAAGACATCCAAGCCACGGGGAACACTATTGATCTCGGCATCTTGTCTTTTCAAGCGGCAGATCTGCAATTGGCAGAAGTAACGGTCAAGGCTTCGAGAGCTATGGTGGAGGTCAAACCCGACCGGACCGTTTTCAACGTAGAAGGCACCATCAACAGTGTCGGAGAAGATGCTATTGCACTGTTGCGCAAAGCCCCCGGTGTAACTGTAGACAACAACAATAACATCAATGTACTGGGAAGAACGGGAGTGCTGATTTATGTCGATGGCCGTCGCTTGCCCTTGGGTGGTGAGGATCTGACGAATTACCTACAAAACCTACAAGCAGCTCAGATTGATCGAATCGACATCATTACCAATCCGGGAGCTCGTTATGAAGCTCAAGGGAATGCAGGAATTATTGATATTCGACTAAAAAGAGATAAAGGCCACGGCACCAATGGGTCTGTAGGAGGTACCATCAGCCAGGGAAGACATACGCGCTACAATCTAAACACCAGCGCCAACTTCCGCAACAAACGACTCAATGCCTTTGGAACAATGGGCTATGCCAATAATGACCTCTACGATGAAATGCGCTTTCAAGGCACCCAAAATGGGCTGTTTATGGATGAAACCAATGATATGCGCAATATGAATCAAAATTACAATCTTCGCCTGGGCACCGATTTTTTCATCAATAAGCAAAATACCCTGGGCATTTTGGCCAGTTTGGGCAAAAACAATCGCGACAATACTTCCGACAATCGCATCAGCTTGGCCACTATCGCTGCACCAGATGTGATCGACAGTATCCTAGTTTCCGACAATTCTGCGTTCGGAGGG
>JBCCSR010001135.1:0-2430 GCA_039199865.1 Bacteroidota bacterium | reverse complement strand
TTTCAATTGGTTAGATGCTATACTTAGACGCAGCAACCCTGCAAATTCCACAAATTTTTAAGCACTTTTTTCAAAAAAATCACAAACACCTGAAAATCAATACCTTTTTTTTAGATCACGCTCTTTTTTTGTGAGAAAACCCTTTTCAACATCATTCAATTTTAGACCAATGAAAAAAATACTTTTACTGCTTTGCAGTTTATTCTACTATCAGCTTTCCTTCGGGCAAGCCATCAGCAATAGCCTTTCCGTAGCTTTTGAAAGTCCCAATCTCCTAGCTACTTACGGACCAAATGACCAAATGACCATACCGATCTTGCTCTTTGGCAACAACACTCAAGACGACGTCAACTTGAATGTGACTTTTACATTGTTGTCAACAAGCAGCATGGAAGAAGTCTACACCAGTGATCTGCAAACGCTGACCTACGGGATTGGCAATACTTCTGAGACTTCACTGACTTTCGATTTTCCCGATGCCTGCCTCATTCCCGATGGGACCTATGACTTGGAACTTCGCGTCTATTTCTCCAATGGTGGAGGAACCGCTCCCGTCACTACGAGTACCTTTTTGGATTTGAACGAATTGGATCAATGCGAAAACCTCCTCATTCCGGTAACGGCCCCTTATGAATCTAGCGCCTGTACTGTAAAATTAGGCAACAGTCCTTTGGCAAGTTTCGAATTTGAGAATGGTGTTTCCTGCTGTACCTACGATCCCGAAATCAATATTGAAGTGACACCGAATGATTTGACCTGGCCGCCAAAATTTTTGAGATGCGAATTTTACGTTGAAGCACAAGTTTTATTCGAAGGAGATGAAGCAGTGGCCTATGACTTACTGTGGAGCCATGGCAACGTCAGTCCTTCTTTTACCCATCCTTGCGATGTCACTACCTATACCCTAACCGTTAGCTGGGAAGAGCTAGGGCAAACCTGTAGCAAAACTTCTGAGCCCATAACCGTGGTTTCTCATTGTGCTTGTGAAATAGCGGTACCCGCTCCAAGTCCTCCTTCGGGACCTCCTCCAATGACTGCTACGGATGAAGATATCAACGCAACTTCTGGCAATCGATTTGTTCAGATTGTGCCCAACCCCAACCCTGGACATTTCCGTCTTCAATTTTCTGATGAAAAAGAAGTCCTGGGTATTGAGGTATGGAACATGATGGGACAAAAGGTCTGGCAACAAACCGGATCATTCTACAATGACTATCCTATTGATTTACCCAACTTAAGCAAAGGCATTTACATATTAACCGTTCAGTATCCCAAGCAAGAACAAAAAGTACAGCGTTTTGAGCTACAATAAAAAGTAAAACCAATGGAGAGATTGCTCCCATTGGTGTTTGTCAGTAATTATCTACCGGATGAATGCGTATTCATCCGGTTTTTCTTTTGTACCGCTTTCTCCATCTTCAAAGCAGAAGCGTAGGCAATAAAAAAAATTCACTTTTTTTTGAGAAAGTATTTCCTTTTTCAAAAGAAAGACTTATGTTTGTAGTGCAAATAATTACTATTCCTTTCTACTATTCTAGTCAATTACTTTCAACAACAATCATATATTCGCTATAACTAAACGATTGAAAAAGCTCACCCTTTTGATTTCCACTAAGTTTTATAGCAACACATTTTGGGTACGATTACTGTGGTAATTTTGTTTGGGCTCCAAAAAGCCCAACAATACACTTCGGTATTCTATGCTAAAGCATAGTTTCGGGCTATTTGGCATTCGACCAATGCTTTGCCAATAGGCAAATGCCTTGAACAGACCCACCATGTAAATAATCTACTATTCTCATTCTAAAAAGAGCCCTCTGGCTTGACTTTCTTTTTTGACTCTGTTGATCCTGCATCAACTAGAGCAGAGACAGCTATATGCAATAACGTAAAATTAAAAGCTATAACAATGAAAACATCGTTTTCTTTTACTCTCCTTTTCATCCTTACTTTTTGTTGCCAATTGGTGGCCAATACTTTTCCCATTGAGACCTCTTTTGAGTTTTCTACACCTGGTCTTTTACGGCTAGATCAAGAGGCCATTCAAAAAGACAAAGCCCTCCAATTGAGATTTGTACTACAAGATCCTAGTCGGAGGACTACAAAGGTAAAATTGCGCCTACGCATCGCCGGACAAGGCATTTCGATTCGTACCAGCCAACAGTTTCAACCCAAGCCCATCATTGCTCAATACAATGTTCCAGTGGAACTTTCGGCAAAAGAATTGGCTCAATATTTTGATCCACAACACCTCAGCTTTGCTGGTATTTCCAAGGAACAGGTTTTACAAAACGGGCAACTTCCGCAAGGAAAGTACCGCATTTGTATGGAAGTACTCGACTATCAATCCAATCAGCTAATGGCATCGAGTCTTTCCGAAAGTGCTTGTACGGAGCAGACGCTAATGGAAACAGATCCTCCCGTTTTGCT
>JBCCSR010001134.1:0-2434 GCA_039199865.1 Bacteroidota bacterium | reverse complement strand
GCAGTTGAATCGTCCAGAGTTTATGACCGAACATTGGGAATTTGGTGCCAATAGCATTTACGGATTTACCCTATACGGTGGCAATGATGTACCAACATTTGAATACGCCTTTTACGATGCAGAAAAGGCATTACTCGCGGAAGATTCCTCCCCATCAAATGAGGGCAACAGGGCACCAAACTACAAAAGAGGAGACCAAAAGACCTTCAATCATTTGGCCATTAGTTTAAAGGCAAACAAAGGAAACGAAGTGGCCGCAAAAGCCGGTCGTTTTTACCGACGTGGGGTCTTGCGTATGGACGTAGATGGTTTGGGCTGGCAATTTAGTGAGGGAATCAAAAAAAAAAATTATCAATTTTACAATCTTCCAACGTATGCCGCTCTAAGTAGAAATCTGGATACCTTTTTTGTGGGTTTCCTTAATACTATTTGGAAGAATGGAGAATGGTCATCTCAATTTAGTGAAAACAGTAAGACCAATTCCGACTCACAAAATCCTCCGGCAAAGACAACTTCCCAGCTCAAGCATCTTTCACAAATCATTTACTCCGGTGGAGATGACCTGTTTATCGTAGGTCGTTGGGACGCCTGCCTCTATTTTGCCAAACAGATCAATCATTATTTCAAAAAATGGACTGGTCAGGATCAATTGGAAAAGGAGCAAAAGCCCAGACTCAGTATCTCCGGAGGCTTGGCCATGTTAACCGCTAAATTTCCGATTATCAAAGGAGCGGAGTTTGCGGCCGATGCTGAAAAAGCAGCCAAAGACTACAAAATTGGTCAGCTAGAAAAAAATGCCTTTACCCTGTGGAAACCCTTAAACTGGGATTGGGAATATCCTCAGGTCGAAGTCTTGAAAAACCGGATTGAACACTTTATGCAATTGGATAAGTATCGAAGCATTTTTCATCGCATTCTTTCCTTTTATAAGCTCAAAACCGTTTTGGAGGAAGAAGAACAGCGAAACAAATCTACGGCGCAAACCAATGGCAAAAGTACGCTTCGATGGAAATGGCTGTTGGCCTATAACTTATCGAGAAGTATTCAAGATTATCAGCGAAAAGATCGACCTTTTGCGGATTTCCTCCGCGAAATTCAAACGGATGTTTTTGCGAATACTTGGCAACATAACAAAACCATTTCATCCAACAAAGAATATTTCGATCTGCTCCAAATTGCCATCCGCTGGGCAGACTTTGAATACCGGACTTACAAAAATTAATCAAACTTTAGTTTATGAATACGATCGCCAGCAAAAAACCACAGGACTTTAAAAATCATTGGATCACCAAAGGGGTTGATAATGAGTTTATTGAATTTTTGGAGGGCTTCGGCTATTATCTCGTCGACAAACTCAATGGTAAAGACAACCGTCCGGGACGAAATGCAATGACGGTGAGTCAGCTGAGAAATATCTTTAGCGAGGCCAAACAAATTGAGTCGCAAATCAAAATGATTTCCAGTAAAGGGCCAACTGAGCAAGAGAAAAAATGGGAGGAAACAATCAAGCCAAAGGTGCTTTTGCTGCGCCCCAAGATTGCCTATGCCACCGCGAGGGCCTTGGATCGAAATCGAAATTCGTACATGAAAGCCTTTGGGGAAGTTGCAGAAAAAGCCCTGAGTCTAGCCAGTGAAAAAATGGAGCATTACCAAAATTTTATATACCTACTCGAAGGCATCATAGCTTATCACAAAAAACACGGTGGCAGAGATAAATAAATGCATCCTTTTCCTGAATTCGCTTTTCCAGCGACACCAATTCAATTTAAAATCAATCCATAATGAGTGATACAACACAATTAAAGAAAAAGATATTTTTAAAAGGAGAAGTCCAGGTGCTTACCGGCTTATTGATTGGATCTAGTTCGTCCGCAATGGATATTGGAGGAATCGACAAGTTGGTCATCCGTCATCCAATTACGCGTATTCCTTACATTCCGGGAAGTTCCCTCAAAGGAAAGTTGCGGTCTTTACTGGAGTTGAATCTAGGACAAATTAGTAGCGATGATCGAGGCAATTCAGGGCCTACCCACCATCCCGATCATTTACCCGCTCAGCTGTTTGGCTATATCAAGCATCGCCAAAATGACAACAAGCAACAACGTCCTTCTCGCGTCATTGTCAGAGATGGTGAGCTCAGTGAAAAGAGTAGAGTTTGGTTGCAAGATACCGAATTGGGATACACAGAGGTAAAAGCCGAAAACTCTATTGATCGAGTTACCGCCGCAGCTAATCCTCGATTTTTTGAGAGAGTACCCAAGGGTGCTGCCTTCCACTTAGAAATCATTCTCAATGTTTTCGAAACTGATCTTGAACAGGAGATGCTGAATGGCATTTATCAGGCGATTCGTTTGTTGAATGAAGATTATTTGGGAGGGGGCGGTTCCAGGGGAAATGGTCAGGTGAATATTCAAATCACCAGTATGGACGAAAG
>JBCCSR010001133.1:0-2439 GCA_039199865.1 Bacteroidota bacterium | reverse complement strand
AATCAATCTTTCCTGGGGAATCGGAGGAGGTGTAGAATATGGTCTTGGAGAAAGTACGGCATTGATTGGAGGCATCTATTTCCAGAATGGCTTTGTCGATGTGACGGATGATGCTGCGCAAAAAATTCCGTTGACGGGCGAACCAGTGCAGAAGATTCGAGAGGGACCATTAAAAGCATCACCCTTCGTATTGGGGTTATGTTTTAAAAGTCAAGATGGGCATCGGTAGGCATCCAAATCGTTTCTAATGAATTCGTATTTGAACTTACCACTAAAAAGGCATTATTTTTGGATATCTGCTTTTATGCAACAAATTTCCCATATTTAAGCATGGGCTTGGATCCACTCCAACTCAGTTCTTTACTTTCAGGCTAAATCCTCGTATTTTAATCATCCTCAGTTTTTAAAACAAACACAATGATTGAAACAGACACTTCAAAAGAACAAGAAATCCTTACTTTCATTGACCGTGCCCTCCACGAAGATGTGCGCGACGGTGACCACACTTCACAGGCTTGTATCCCCGCTGACCAACGCTGCAAAGCAAAATTATTGGTCAAAGATGCTGGAGTAATTGCGGGCTTGGAACTCGCCGAGAAGGTTTTCCTTCGAGTTGACCCAAATGCCAAAATAGCATTTTTCAAATCCGATGGAGATAGTGTGGATTATGGCGATATTGCTTTTGAAGTGACCTGCAATGCTCAAGCCCTGCTCAAGGCAGAACGCTTGGTGCTCAACTCCATGCAAAGGATGAGTGGCATCGCGACCCTCAGTAATCGTTTTGCCTTTGAGGTAGAAGATTTACCCGTCAAAATACTGGATA
The DNA here is from genome assembly GCA_039199865.1 of Bacteroidota bacterium. Lineage (GTDB taxonomy): Bacteria > Bacteroidota > Bacteroidia > Chitinophagales > Saprospiraceae > JALZUU01. The sequence continues at coordinate 1,616 of JBCCSR010001133.1, read as the reverse complement.
CCCGCAAAACCACACCGCTCATTCGCTTTCTCGAGAAATGGGCCGTTCGCATTGGTGGCTGTACCAACTATCGCGATGGTTTGTACGACTGGATCATGATTAAAGACAACCACATCGACGCTGCTGGTAGCATTCGTCAGGCGATAGAAAAAGTACAGACTTATCTTCAGGAAAATCAACTAGACTTGGGCATCACCGTTGAGGTTCGAAATTTGATGGAATTGCACGAAGTACTTGAGGTAGGTGGCATTACCCGCATTATGTTTGACAATTTTGAGCTCCCTATTCTCCGAGAAGCAGTACAAATTGTCAATGGAAGATTCGAGACGGAGGCTTCCGGTGGAATCACCATCAATACCGTCCGCAAAGTAGCCAAAACAGGCGTTGACTTTGTCTCATCGGGTTCTCTAACCCATTCTCCACAAAGCATGGATATGAGTTTGAAAATCATAAAAGAATAGGAGTAATCGTCTCTTTTTGATTCATTTGTTTCGAGTAATTGGTGCTGTTTTCTCTTGGTTATGGGAAATCCTAATCTTGAGGTTTATCCCGGATAGCTCTGGATGGTCAACCCGACCAAAATACACAAAGAAACAATGACCAACCAAAATCTTACATCCTTGTAAATAATAGTGCTCTTATCCGACATTAGCTGTATCAAATTAAGTCCAAACAATAAATACATGAGGGTTAATACTAGCATAGCATATCCTGTTTACGGGTCTACAAAACTTCCGCAAAGCTCACGATTTACTGGTCGAGTGGTCCCGTGTTAACGAGGGATACATGACCTTTAGCCAGAACAATCTTATGGAGAAAAATCAAGAGGAGGGAACTCCAAAATAGAGCGCCAGTATTGCTATTGATTGATAAAAATCCAAAAAGGATGCCAATACAATTGTGCTTAATATGTACAGACTGACGACTGCCCCTAGAAGGGTTGGAGCCACCTGTTCTGTGGACCTTAGGAGTTGGTGTGATGGTTTTTCAGTAGGGCCTGATTGATTTGCTTGATTAAAGTGGGGCCTTCGTAAACCAATCCAGTATAAATTTGGATAAGGCTGGCACCTGCTTGTAGTTTCTCAATGGCATCTTCGGGACTAGCAATGCCTCCGACGCCAATAATGATTAGTTCTCCTTTAGCTTTACTACTCAAATAACGAATGACTTCGGTAGAACGCTGCCGAACAGGCTGCCCACTCAAACCTCCTGCGCCTATCTCCTCTACCTTTTGTGGATTCATTTTTAAGCCTCCTCGATCAATCGTTGTATTGGTTGCAATGATTCCATCAATTTGGGTCGTCTGAACAATATCGAGGATATCATCCAACTGATGATCACTCAAATCAGGAGCTATTTTTAAGAGAATCGGTTTGGCCTTTGCTTTTTGTCGGTTGAGGTCTTGCAATAAAGACAAGAGCTTGGTCAAAGGCTCCTTTTCCTGGAGATCACGTAGATTGGGGGTGTTAGGAGAACTTACATTGACCACAAAATAGTCGACGTAGGGGAAGAGTGCTTCAAAACAGTAGGTATAATCTTCATGGGCTTTTTCGTTGGGCGTGTCTTTATTTTTTCCAATATTCCCCCCCGAAGGCCTAATCTTGGGGGGGAATATT
>JBCCSR010001132.1:0-2442 GCA_039199865.1 Bacteroidota bacterium | reverse complement strand
CTGAAATGTTTGGCCCATTGCCTCTGGTGTAGCCGGATCTGGCGTAGCAAGCCTAAACCGCTCACTAACTAGTGTCCCTTTTTTTACATCAATTAAAGCTCCCTTCATACCCGTAGCTCCAACATCAACGCCTAAAATTTCACTTCGCATTATTTCTGTTTTTTGGAAGCAGTTTCTTTAATCCTTATTAGGGAAATTTTGAAATACCACTTCATTTTGTTCGATTATATCACTAGGCTATCGAAGGCCAATCCAATCAAACGAACTAACAATTACGCTTAAGGGGGATTTAAGTCTAGGAAAGACTACCTTTAAGTTAATTCATTAGATCCAAAAAGTTAAGGATTTAGTTTTTTTGTAGGAAAATAATCAACCACGGAAATTTTCATTTTAACGTCCTTTTGAGGACGGTTCGCTCTATCTACCCGTTCTTGTGCAATCTTGTCAATAACGTCTAGACCTTCGATAACTTGTCCAAAAACAGTATAATTTTGATCAAGTGGAGGATAGCCACCTAACTCTAAATACTGCTCTAATTGACGACCTCGATAGTTTATTCCTGCTTTAGCACCGATGGTCTTAAGCATATCTTCTCTAACTGGACCACCATGTACGATGTAAAACTGTGAACCGGAAGATCGCTTTTCAGGATTTACTTGGTCGGGCGTTCGAGCAGCCGCTAAGGCTCCTTTTACGTGTACTAAGGTATCTACAAACTCTGCAGGTACGGTATAACCTGGACCGCCGGATCCTAGCCGTTGATTGGGTGTGGCACCCCGAGAATTAGGATCACCACCTTGGACCATAAAACCGTTGATAACTCGATGGAACAATAAACCATCATAGAAAGCTTCATCGGCTAATTTTAGGAAATTGGCCTGGTGTTCAGGAGTGGCATTGTGCAATTTGATCAACATATTACCAAATTCGGTTTCCACCAAAACTAGGCAATCCGTAGGCCCCTCTACTTCCACTCGGTCATAATAAATAGCTTCTTTTTTCCCTTTTTTAGCTTTTAGGGTAACCAAATAATTACCCGCTACTGGAAATTGAAAGTCTGGAGATACTTCGGTAGAGATTCCTAAGTCACCAAAAGACCACTCATAACTGTCTGCTTTGGTGGATTGGTTCTTAAAGGTAATGCTAGCAGGTGCTTTGAGGTCACCACTAACGGTAAAACTGGGCTTAGGAGCCGCACAAGATACAAGAAGGTAAGCTAAGCAAAAGGTTAGGATGTAATGCTTCATTTTATTTTCCCTTTTTAATCATCATGCGGATATTCTTGACCGGGCGGTTGCTGGGGTCTTTATCTACATTGGCAATTATATCAACGATACCAATGCCGCTTACTACTTCCCCAAAGACAGTATAGTCATTGTCTAAGGGTGGATAGCCACCTATTTCTTTGTACAGCTGTCTTTGCTCAGGACTATAAATTAGTCCTTTTTGTTGTTGTACTTGGTCTAGCATAGCATCGTCAACTGCTCTACCGTGAACAATGTAAAATTGGGAGCCTGCAGATGCTTTTTGTGGGTTGCCGTCTGTAGCTGCTGCGATGACACCTCTGAAATGGGGTGCACCAATTTCGGCTTCTATTTTATAGCCTGGACCACCCATACCAAGTCTTTGACCTGGTCTTGCGTTTTTGCTATCGGGATCACCACCTTGGATCATAAAACCAGGGATTACACGGTGAAAAAGAAGACTATCATAGTAGCCTTGTCCAACCAAACTTAGGAAATTGTCGCGGTGCTTAGGGGTAGAGTTATAAAGCATAACGGTCATGTCTCCAAACTCCGTGCTAATAGTTACGTATTCATTTTGGTCCTGATTACAAGCAGAAAAAAGGACAAGCATTGAAACGATTATCAGTAGTAGATTACTCTTCTTCATCATGCTGATTATTATGTTTAGATTTTAATAATTGATCATGTTCTGTTTGCAAATCTTTAAAATACAAAATGGCCAATTCCTTCAATAATCTTTCCTGAGCTTCTACACCCTGCTTCGGGATGGCTTTTAGTTGCTCAAAGTGCGGCCATCCGTCTTGATCTCTACCCTTAAAAAGGAAGTGTCCTTTTATAGAAAGTAGACGGCATACTGCAATATGCATGAGGTCTTGTTTTTCTTCTTTGGTAAAAGAAGTTTGCCAACGCCCCAACTCCTGAATGCCGATCATAAAAAGAATACCATTGAGGTCAGGTAGGTCTTTTCTGTTTAGTTGATCTTTTACGTAATGTCTAGTCTGTAACCAATCAAAATCAAATTTCCAATCCTCCATAAGACTTCCTAAATAGGGACATAATTTTTCAAATAGCTTCTGGAAAAGCAGCTCAAAAGTACAAAAAATCAAGCTTGATTTTGAGTAAGGGTTTAAATTTTATCCTTAAAGTGACAATAAGGAAAATAGTAAGTTGATGTAGTATTATATAGCTATAATAT
>JBCCSR010001131.1:0-2442 GCA_039199865.1 Bacteroidota bacterium | reverse complement strand
CTGTAATCGTTCGATTAAAAAATGGTCCATATCTTTTCTTTGGTTGCGCTTGCTCTGGCAATTGATCAAGTCATGCAAAGATAAAAGACATGGACATTATTCGGTCAAAGAGAATCTCAAATTTTTCAGATTCCTCTGCTTAACGGCCAATATAGACCTTGTATTGGTAAGTGATCTCCAATGCTTCGCCGGCATCCAAACTGGTTTCCCAGCACACCTGATTGGTTTTATTAAAATTACCACCACGATTGACGGTTTCTGCACTTAACCATTCGACACTACTCTTTTCTAATGTACCAATAATGGTGCGGCGAATATTGAGGTCTACTTTTTTGGATTTGTAATTCTTGATTTTCACTTTTCCCTCTACCGTAACCAAGTCTAGATAATAGTTGTTTTGCTTTTTCTTGATCCTTTCTTCACGGCTGATTTCCTTCTCTGCATGTTTGATGCGGATGTCGGGTGCTTCCGTCAATTTGACAAAACTATGTCCTTTGATTGGCGTGTAGCTCAACATATCCTGACTTATGGGTTTGGTGCCCTCTTCAACATTGGTGACCATCACCGCCGCCGTCGTCCAAGGATAAATGCTGTTGTTGCTGACTTTGACGGAGTGAAAAACTTTATTGTCGGTATCCGGGCTAAAAAGAAACTCCTTTTGGTAGAAACCTCGATTTTCAGAATTTTGGGAGAGGTTAGACTCGTAGATGTGTGCGATGTCAATATCTTGTTCGAAGAGGGGGTATTGTGCACGGCCTCCTTTCTTGAGGCTGATATTTTTTAGATGATAAAAGTACAAATCTTCGGCAGTGCTTCCTTCGGTATTTCCAGCTCCTGCAATGGGCGCGTTGGAGAAATCGTCACTCTGAATTCCGTAGGAAATGCTTTGAGAGCGCAGTGCATTTGAAGTAGCAGACCAGTCATTACTCGGTCTTGGAGCTACATTTTTTAAAAAGTCCACCAAAGGAGTCAAGCGGTTGGCAAACTTGAAATTGGGGACGCCGACAACGAAATTGATATTGGTATTGACCATGTCCTCTGCATCATTTGTCAACTCCCCGCGTAGCGTGAGGCGCGCCTTAGTATCTGACTTTAACTCCAAAAGATAGATGGGCGACCAGTTGATACCGCTGGTGAGGTACATCATATCTAGTGCTTGCTGTTGGCTTTTGTTATTAAAATCAATTTGCAATATGCGTTGTTTTTTGGTCTTAGAATGGTCAAACTCCAATTGGGGCTTTTCCATAAACTCAACTCGGCGGATACTGGAAATGGGGAGCGACACCCAACCAGTACTCGTCTGGATGGTCAAGACATCTCCTCCATCGCTTGCCCCCGTCCGGAGGATATCCTTGGTGCCCAGCTCAAAATGTTCGATGGTTCCTTCGTAAGTCAAATCGTCATAGAGAAACAGCTTCATTTTCTTTTTGAGATTGGCCTTGATCATTTGCGCCACCGAACGGGCACTGCGTTTTTCAATTGTGGTACTTTCCTCTTCAAAACTACTGATGTTGGCCAGGGCATTCTGAGGAGAATGAAACCAAAAGGTACCATACAGGGCTGCTGGGCTGGATTGCGTCATTTTATATTGTCCATTTTCCGTATTGACTTGGCCTGATTTGATAAAAAAGGCGGTATTGTTTTTAAAAATGGAAATGGACTGAGTTGGGAGTTGGGCCTCTTGAGCGATCATGGCCCCACTCATTAGGCAAAGGCCCAATATCAGAAAGCTATTCTTGATTGTTGACATATTTTCGACGATGATTTAGTAAGTGACTGGTGGTCTCAAGATAACCTTCCCTTCTTAAAACTCAAAATTTTTTGCTTTAGCTTGAGCTTTCACGGTATTGATCAGTACTTCATCCAAGGTGTTTTCTTCTGCCGACTGGCGTTTTTGCTCCGCAATGTACTGCTTTGTTTTTTGATCGAGGTCCCGAATTTGAGCTTGGATTTCTTGTCGTTTGGACTTTAATTGGGCAATGTACTCCTTGCGTTCTGTCTTTGACATGTCTTTGAGCTTTTGGGGAAGCAATGTCTCATTGGATTCGAGAAAACTTTCGTCTGCCTCCACCGCATCTACCACGTCCCATTCCGTATTCTTGTAGGTACTTTTACTTTTAAAACTGGCTCTGGTTCGGGCATTGGCTTTGCCATAAAGTCCAGCATTGCTATCTTGGACGGCTTGTCGGTTCATTTTGTCAGCTCCATTACTTCCGTAGCCCAGATAAGTGGTATTGAGTGCTTCGTTCAATTGGATGATGGCATCATCATAGGGCGTTTCAATATGGGTAACTTGATCGTTATGATTGATGACCATGTACTGTCCTCCTCCTAATGCTGCCCCTCTTTTCCAACTTTCTTTGATGCCTTTTTGGTAGTTGCCACAAAAGATTGTATTGATGAGAATGCCATTGGTATTGGCTGATTGGGTAATGTCTTGGT